>LVBO01000525.1 GCA_001604435.1 Synergistales bacterium Syner_01 | reverse complement strand
GTCCTGGCGTCGGTTGGGCAGGGAAACTCCGTGATCCAGTCCTACAGCGATGTCGGCGTCATTATCCGCATCAGCGCCAACGAGGACGAAGCCCGGAAAGTGGTTGTCGACGCCCTGCGGGCAAAATATCCCGAAATGAAGACCGTGCGGCTTGAAAAGGTCGGACCCGTGGTCGGCGCCGAACTGCGGAAAGAAGCCTTCGTCGCGCTTTTTCTTGCGCTTGCGGGCATTCTCGCCTACATCACCGTCCGTTTCCAGTTCCGTTTCGCGGTGGTGAGCGTGCTCGCGCTGATGCACGACGCGATCATCACGCTCGGTATCTTCAGCCTTACCGGCATGGAGATCTCCTCGCCCTTCATCGCGGCGATCCTCACGATCGTCGGTTACTCCCTCAACGACACGATCGTCGTGCTCGACAGAGTGCGCGAAAACTGGAAAACGCTGCGCGGGAACGGCATGCTCGGTCTGTTGAACAACTCGATCAACGAGGTGCTCTCCAGGACGATCAACACATCCCTGACGACGCTGCTGCCCGTTATCGCCCTCTTCCTCTGGGGCGGCCCGGTGCTCCGCAGCTTCTCCTTCGCCCTGCTCGTCGGCGTGATGGTTGGAACGTACAGCTCCATCTACATCGCCTCCAGCGTGCTTGCCGAGTGGTGGATAAAGGCGCCGCAGAAGGCATAACCGCCGATCTGTTTTTGGAGTATCGTCTTTCCAAAGCGCTCGCCGGAACAGAGGCGAGCGCTTTTTTTCCATGAGAATTTGTAGAACAAGGCATTTATGTGTTATACTCTTTCAATATTATCATGGCCAGTAAAAAAGGAGATGAGAACGGCCGGGAAAAGGAGGACACACGAATGACAGAACACGGAAAAACTCTTCCGTTCAGATTCATGGAGTGCGCGCTGCTCACGCTGAGCACCGGAGTGCGCGCGCAATCCATACGAGAGCTTCGATCCGCGCTTCCGCAAACGCCGCTCAGTTCGATCTACTACCACTTCTGGGGGAGGATGCTGCGCCCTCATATCGCCGAATCCGAATTCAACAACGACTTCGCCTCGTGGGCCGACAGCGGCCTTGGGGATATCGAACTCGCCGAGGCGCTCAGCGCGATCAACCCCGTAGCGTGCGCCGATCTCGAGGAGGTGCGCTCCATCCTCGAGGATATTTTGGACGCACGGCTCGAGAGCGGCGATTTTATGAGCTGGAAGAAGAGCGACAGAGAGTTCTACTTCATCGCCTGCACCAAGATGATGTTCGACACGGGACGAGAGGTCTCCTCGCTGAAGGATTTTCCTCTTGCGGTGAAGACGGCGAGTCGTCAGAGCTTCTTTCATCACTTCATCGACGGCAGGAGACGCTCCCCCGAGGGGAAGGACGACTTTTCGCTCTGGCTCGAACAGTTCGGCGAAGCGACGGAGCCCCTGAGAAAGTCGCTCGGCGCGATCGACTCGTATCTCTTCTCCCTCGGCGAGCTGAAGGGGCAGGTTGTTTCCCTTCTTGAGAAAAATCTTCGCGGAAGGGGGAAATAACGATGTCCGAGATGCTGAAAAAATACGGCGAGGTTGTCGGCTTCCATGCCATGGACAGTCTGATGGTCATCGCGGATATGCTGCGGGGGAAGAAAATCGTCCATGTGAACTCGACGAAAGAGGGCGGCGGCGTGGCGGAGATTCTCTCCTCGATGGTCCCGCTCTCGAAGGAGCTCGGGCTCGACGTCTCCTGGGAGGTCATCGAAGGAAACCCCGACTTTTTCGCCTGCACGAAGACGCTTCACAACTCTCTGCAGGGGATGCCCGGAGGACTGCCGGAACAGCAGATCGAAGCGTACGTCGAGACGAACCGCACGAACGCGGAGAAGCTGAGAGGCGCGCTTGAGGATGCGGATTACGTCTTTATCCACGATCCGCAGCCCGCGCCGCTGCTCGGGTACTTCCCGAACAGAAAGGGAAAGTGGGTTTGGCGCTGCCATATCGACGTCAGCGCACCGAACCGTTCCGTCTGGCGCTTCGTCAAGAAACACGTGGAGGGCTACGACGCGTCGATCTTCTCGCTTCCCGACTTCGCCCAGACGCTCCCGCACCCGCAGTTTCTGATCACCCCGAGTATCGACCCCCTGAGCGAGAAGAATATCGCGCTGCCGAAAAGCGAGGTTGCGAAGACCTACGAGGAGCTCGGCATTCCGATGGATAAACCGGTCATCCTTCAGGTTTCGCGGTTCGACCGCTTCAAAGACCCCCTCGGGGTTATCGAAAGCTACAGAATCGCCCGCGAACATGTGGATATTCGACTTGTCCTCGCCGGGGGCGGGGCGACCGACGACCCGGAGTCGGGGGAGGTGCTCGCCAGGGTTCAGGAGGCGGCGGCGGGCGACCCGGATATTCACGTTCTGTTGCTCCCCGCGGACGCCCACAGGACGATCAACGCCCTGCAGTCCGGGGCGGCCGTGGTGATGCAGAAATCGACCAAGGAGGGCTTCGGCCTCACGGTGACCGAGGGGTTATGGAAGAAGAAACCCGTTATCGGCGGAGACGTCGGCGGAATCCGCCTGCAGATCATCAACCGCTTCAACGGTTTCCGCGTACGATCGCCCGAGGGAGCCGCCATCCGCATCCGGTATCTTCTGACGCACAAATGGAAGCGTGAGCGGATGGGAGTGAACGCCCGTCAGTACGTCCTCGAAAACTTCCTCCTCACCGGACAGTTGCGCCGCTACATGTCGCTGCTCATCTCTCTGAATTCGCCGAATGGCGAGTGGGAGCGATGGATCTGAGCGGTCGCCGCGGGAGGAGGCGACTCCTCCTCCCGCATTCGGGAACGGCGTGATCGCCCTCTCGCCGGAAAGTCGGAAGCGAGCGCCGGGCCGCGTGCATTTCCCGCGGAGAGTCGGAGGAAGCGCTTCTGAAGAACCGGAGGGAAGAAAGGAATTTCAACGATGAAAAAGAAAGAACGTCTGCTGGTGGTTTCAAACCGCCTTCCCGTGTCTCTTTCGACGGAGGACGGGAAACTGATCGGACGTCCGGCTTCGGGCGGCCTGGTCAACGCGCTGAGCCCCGTGCTGAAGAACAAGGGGGGGTTTTGGATCGGGTGGGCGGGAACGCACGAGAACGTCTCTCTTTCGACGCTCCGGGAAATTCTCGGCCCCGTATCCGAGGAGAGCGGCTACCGCCTGCTTCCGGTGATGCTGACCAAGGAGGACGTGGATTCTTTTTATTCCGGTTTCTCGAACTCCGTGCTCTGGCCGCTCTTTCACGATCTTCAGAGCAGGTGCGACTTCAATCCCTCCTACTGGAACGGGTACCTCGCCGCGAACAGAAAATTCGCGAAGGTGCTGATGAAGCATACGGAGGAGGATGATTTCATTTGGGTGAACGACTACCACCTGATCCCGCTCGGAAAGATGCTGCACGAGAAAAAAGCCTCGCTCAAAGCCTCGTTCTTCCTGCATATCCCGTTCCCCAGCGTCGACATCTTCATGAAGATGCCGCAGAGGAAAGAGATTCTTTCGCAGCTGATTCACTACGCATTCGTCGGTTTCCAGACGATGCGGGACAGGAGGAACTTCCTCGACTGCCTGAAGGTCTTCTTTCCGGAGATGCATGCTTCCGGAAGGGGAAACGTTGTACGCGTCCGTATCGGAGAGTGTAATTTTCTGGTAGGCGCGCTGCCGATCAGCATCGATTACCGGTCGTTCGCCTTTCTCGCATCCTCGAAAGAGGTGGTCTCCCGCTCGAAGGACATTCAGCGGGAGATGTTCGCACAAAAATACATCCTCGGCGTCGACCGCCTTGATTACTCGAAGGGAATTCCCGAACGTCTGCGCGGTTTTCAGCGCTGCCTGGAGCTGTATCCCGAACTTCGTGAAAAACTCAGCCTGATGCAGGTCGTCGTCCCGAGCAGGGAGTCCGTGGGGGAGTATCTCGACCTGAAGCAGGAGATCGAGCTGCTCATCAGCAGGATCAACGGGGAGTATTCGACGATGCGGTGGGTTCCGGTGCACTGGCGGTACGGTTCCGTTCCCCGCGCCGAGCTGGCGGCGCTCTATCGGGGCGCGGAGATGGCGCTTGTCACCTCTCTGAAAGACGGAATGAATCTCGTCTGCAAGGAGTACTGCGCATGCAAGGGAGACGGGAAGGGAGTTCTCGTCCTGAGCGAATTCGCCGGCGCGGCAATCCAGCTCGCCAAGGGGGCGCTGCTTGTGAATCCGTACGATGTGGACGCCGTCGCGGCGGCGATCGCCGAAGGCTTTACGATGGACGACCATGAAAAAAAGCGGCGGATGCGCCTTCTTCGGAAATCGATCGCGCGGCACGACGTTTTCCGCTGGGTGGACGACTTCCTGCGCGCTTCCGTGGGCAAAAAACTCGCCGAGTTCCCGGAGGAGGAGATTCCTCCGCTCTGGCCCGGGCTCCGGCCCGATGGCGAGAAGTAGATTCTTTCGGGAGTTTACTTCTCCATCCTCACCGACTACAATAAACAAAAGAAGAGAAATGAAGCGGAGCTGCACGGCACTTCGAAAGCAGGCTCCGCATTTTTCCGCGGAACGTTCCCATGAGCTCCGCCCCTGAATTCAGGCGCCTAAACTCGGCGAGCAGGCGGAAGAGGCGCCAAGGCGCGTCTTCCGTTCGATCGCATTGTGAAACGAGGATAAATGCATGAAGTGTTTTCAGTCGATAAGAAGATGTGCGTACGACAGCCGCGCCGGAAACTGCGCTCGGAGCGGATACGACAGTGCGGAGCGGAAGGGGAACGGAGTCCTGTGACGGCGCTCTGTCGATCCGCTTCGCTTCGTCTTTTTCAGCCGGATTCCTCGACGCTGGAGTTTGCGGACAGAATAGGGTGTTCGCTGTTGACGGCCGCCGTCCTCAAGAGCCGGACCCTGTCCGCGGGGGATGAGCGTGCGCCCTCGCTTTCGGACCGTTCCGGAATGGAGGATGCGCGGGAGAGCCTGTTTCTTGATTCAA
>LVBO01000524.1 GCA_001604435.1 Synergistales bacterium Syner_01 | reverse complement strand
GTGGACTCATTACGCCGATTACGAAATGGCTCTATAGCAGTGACAATTAACATGTTCTGGGGAATTCCGCGCTACCATTGCACAAATAAGAGCATAACGCCAGAGGAAGCACGGCAAAATAACCACAGAATTCAACTTCGTCGGCCGCCATGCGATCCGGTTTTCCCGATGCCGGCAGACCGGTTTTTCTCCTTGATGGCAAAAAAAAGCAGGACCCCCGAAAGAGTCCTGTCTTCGTATTGTCGAGCCTCTAATTTCCCTAACTCTTGATCCAACGTCTGCGGACGCCCACCAGCCCGATCAGCCCGGTCGCCAGAAGCCAGGCGGCGGCAGGGATGGGGGTGACCTGGAGGCTGACGTTGTCGATGTTCAAATAACGTATGCCCGCTCCCACGCCACCCAATTCACTTAAGAAATCGATTACGTACCAGGAATAACCAGCATCTGCCATGAACGATCGTGACACGTTCGTCCATGTTTCAACAGAACCCAGTCCTGTAATCGTTCCTATAATGATACCATTAGTAAAGTTGGAGGCTGTTGGTTGGCTGTTGTATCCATAAACAGTCACAGTAAATGAACCCGGGAAGATAAGACCCAGATACGATTGATAATCAAACGACACCTTTACTTCTCCGGCTGTTGCCGTGTGCCCAGGCCATGCAGTACTGATCGACACAGCCTGGAAAAGATGCCGGCTGTAGGATGTTATAATGTGGGCATAGTCATTGCCATTATAGCTATCCCTGCTCCAATTTCGGCTATAATCTTCAATATACCACCTGCCCGAAGAAAGATTACCTGACTCTATCTTCGTAAGCCCCGTTGTCTCAAAATCGTAATTCGACAGCAGATTAGGCGACAGCCCTGCTTGGGAAACGACTGCGAACGAGAGGAGGAATAGTCCCGCCAGCATGCCGATGATTGCTTTTTTCATTTTCATTCTTTTTTACCCCCTCATTCGAAAGATATGCGGGTTTGTTGAAAGGACAATATTATTGAATCTTTTCAAATGTGTACGATTCAATGGCGGCAGCTACGCCGATTTTTTGTTCGTTCTCCTCAACCCTGATAATCTCCCCCTGGCACTTGAGGTGCACAGGGCTTTTCGGATCGATGTGTCTCAAGACAATGGTGAACTCTATGGACTGCCCGGGTGTGAAAGAGCGGTTGGTTTCAAAGTATATTCCCGAGCTGCTGAAATCCCGCGTGATGCCTTTGCCGGATCCAAGCTCCACGTGCAGTTTGCCCTTGTGACGGGGCTCACGGCGCTGCTCAGATCGTTTCACGGTTTCTTCTCCGGCTTTTGGGGCGGTATAGCGTTTCTATCGAGATAACACCATATATCGGACGATACATTTTTCTATATCTTTTGGTATATACGGGAAGAGTTTTATCTGCTTCCGATGCCAGGTGATGGCGGATCCCCATTAGGACCTTTTTATAGTCGAGC
>LVBO01000523.1 GCA_001604435.1 Synergistales bacterium Syner_01 | reverse complement strand
TGGAAGAGCTGAAGGAAATCGTCCGGAAAGCTGAAGAAGAAAGCGCCGCCGCCGAGCAATTTACAGAGAACGGTGAACACCTTCTCTGTAAAGCTGTCCTCTGGAGCATGGAACAGGCGGTTTCAGTGTATCGCCTTCTCTACGACGAGTCGGACAAAGCGGAGGATTTCCTCTGCGAAAAGGTCAATCCCGCGTTTGAAACTGTTTCCGGTATTCCCGCGGAACGAGCCATAGGCAGGAAGGGGAGCGAAATCTTCGGAGAGAAGATCCCGTATTTCGATATTTTCGTCCGCGTTGCCGAGACAAGAAGCAAGGTGCGGTTCAAAGCGCACTATCCGAAGATCGGAAAGTATTTCGACATGTGGGTTTTCTCTCCCGAGTGGGGACGAGTCGCTCTCGTCTTCAGCGACGTAACGGATTCCGTGCTGGCGGAGCGGGAGCAACAGCTCGATCGGCGTTTTCTCGACGAGATACTGGACAGCATGAACGTTTGGCTGATGATCTTCGACAAGCGTTGGAATCCCATTCTCTGGAACAAGGCGGCCGAACGGCTGAGCGGCTACTGTAGCGAAGAGGCGTTGTCTCCCGATTCCCGCGTTTTGGAAAAACTCTTCCCGGAGGAGCTCTACCGTGAATACGTGCTTGAGGAAATGAAGAGGGCCGCACACCGACCGGAGGTGGCTTCCGGAGAGTTGGAGACCGAGGTTTCCGTGAACGGTGGCCGTACCCGCACGATTTCCTGGACGTGCAGCCGGTGGGCAAGTCGCGAGGAGAATGAAGAAGGCATCATCGCCGCCGGGAGGGACCTGACGGAGATGCGCGCGTTGGAGGGCGCCCTCAGGGAGAGCGAGCGGCGCTACTCGTCCATCTTTCTCAACTCGAATATGGCGATGCTCATCATCGATCCGGAAGAGTGCCGGATTTTAGACTGCAACGACGCCGCCTGCCGCTTCTACGGCTACTCCAGGGAGGAGTTGGCAGGCATTTGCTTGTTCGAGATCAATATTTCCCCTCGGGAAGAAATTAAAAAGTATTTGCAGCGAACCCGCAACGGCGAACGCAGCAGTTTCGTCTTCTTCCACCGCCGCAAGGACGGAGCTTTACGGAAGGTTGAAGCGCAGGTATCGCCTCTGCTCTACGACGGCAAAGTGCTGGTTTTCTCTCTTGTGCGGGAGATAGGCGAGGGCGAGCGGAATCATGAAGACGTCTTCCCTCGGTAGCGGGCGGAGCGCGCTTGCTCCTCCGCCGTTCGACGACGTCCGGCGGAGCTGTCTGCGTCTTCTTGAGTGGAGCGCTCCTCTGCTCGGCGATGTGGATCGGTGCAGTTCGCGGGATGCCGTCGAGGATTTCCTCCTTCGTGATGCGGATCTTTTACAGGGGGCGTTGGAACGAATCAGGGGCGAGGAAGGAGAGGCAGTCCTCCGGAGCGTTCCCTACTGGGAGGACTGGTATCTGGAGTGCAGGGAGCCGTTGCCGGTCCATGCCAACCCCTTCTATATCTTCGACTCCGACTCCCTTCCGGGCGAAGAAAGCCCCTTCCGCCTCGCGGCCCGTCTGGCGCTTGCGGCTGCGTCCTACTGCACGACGATAGACCGCGGAGAGCTCGCGCCCGACGTGGTGCGGGGAGAACTTCTCTGCATGAAGGGGTCTACTTCGATTTTCCGCGTCTCTCGACGTGCGGCTCTCCCTCGTGACGCCCAAGTCAAAGGGAGTCCTGAAAGTCGTGCGGGCAGAAGCGCAGTTGTTCTCTCGAAAGGCTCTTTCCACCTTCTCGAACTGATCTCGCCTTGCGGGGAGCTGCGCTCCTTGAACGAGACCGCCGAGCTTCTTGAACGTATCGCGGCGGCCGGTGCGTGCTGCGATCCGTCTCCCGGGGTGCTGACCTGTCTTCCTCGCGGAGAAGCCGCGAGAGGGAGAGCGTTGCTGCGCTCCTCTTCGGAGGAGAACTCCCGCTTCCTGGATATGGTCGAGCGCGCTCTCTTTGTTCTGCGCCTGGACTCCCCCTGCGGAGAACGTCCGGAAGACGCCGCGCACCGTTTCCTCTTCGACGAGGGGAGGAACGCATGGTACGAGAAGGCGTTGCAGATCATCGTCACGGAGGACGGGTGGGCGGGGATCAACTTCGAACACTCCGCGCGCGACGGCACGCACATGGGGCGGCTCGTGAAGGCGCTTTTGGAACGTGCGCCCGCGGCGGGAGGAACCGCGAAGAATCTCTCCGAGCCCCTTCCTCTTCGCTTTGCCCTTTCCCCGGAGTTGCGCGTCTTCCTCGGGGAAGCCGGGAAAAGCGCCCGCGAGCTTTCGCGAAGACGCCGCCAGAGCGTTCTCCGCGTTTCCTCTTTCGGAAGCGACCTCCCGAAACGCGCCGGAGTCAGCCCCGACGCTTTCGTACAGCTTGCGCTGCTTCTTGCGGGACGTATGATCTGGGGAGAGTGGAGAAGCGCGTACGAGTCCGTCCACATGCGCCGTTTCGCCGGAGGTCGGACCGAGGGAACCCGCCCGCTCACCGCGGAAGCCGCCGCCTTTCTCGACGCTCTGTGTTCGGGAACGAACGACCGCAACACTCTCCGGCCTCTCCTGCTCGCAGCAAGCCGGGCCCATAAGGAACGGATAGAAGAATGTCTTTCCGGCAGGGGAACGGAGGGGCATCTCGGCCTTCTTCGGGAGATATGGCGTCTGCGGGGAGCTGAACTGGGCATCGCCGCCGAACCCGGAATCTACTCGTCTCCTGCATGGACAAAACTGACGGCCTGCTGTATCTCGACGAGCACGACGACCGGAGAGGGGCTTGCGCTCGCCGGGTACGGGCCCGTCCAGAGAGGCGGTCTGTCCGCCCGCTACCTTTCGAGAAACGAGAGCCTCGTGTTCCACATCGCCTCCTGGGCGGAAGACGGCGACCTGAACGAGCGCTTCGCCGCTGCCCTCGAAGAGTCGCTGCATCGTATCGCTTCG
>LVBO01000522.1 GCA_001604435.1 Synergistales bacterium Syner_01 | reverse complement strand
GTGACGGGGATGGTCCCCTGGTACCCCAGCGTGATCATGCCCAGCGAGTCGCCGACGAGGATCATGTCCATTCCGGCGGCCTCCGCGAAGCTCGCCATCGGGAAGTCGTAGGCGGTCACCCACGTCATCTGCTCCCCGTTCTTCTTCATGTTCACCAGATCGAGACGTCCTTTTTTCTTCGCCACGTCGTTCATCTCCTTCTCCTTGATAGAGTCCCGGTTGCGGTCCCCCTGCGCTCCATTTTCCCCCAGAAACACGACAAAGACAAGCTTCTCTCTTTTTTTCCCGACGATTCGAGGGACACTTCCGCGCGCCGTCGGAAGTTTTCCGGCACGCAACGTCATATGCGCTAATTAAAAATTGTGAATAAAAGAATAAGGTGGTATCTTCGCCTCTTTTAGAGTATCATTGTCGAGTTGGTATCGGGGACGCTTCATCCGCCGGGCTCTTTGCAGCAAGAGCTTCCGCCGGGTTACGAAAGGAGGCGATGGCACTCCGGGGTTCGTCGTTTTTTCGCTTCGCCAAGAAAAAGCACCAACACATATCCGTTCTAAGGAGGGATTCACCGATGAAGAAAGTTCTCGCTCTTTTTATTGCCTGCATGCTTTTGCTCTCCGCTGGCGCCGCGTTTGCCGCCGATAAGATCGTCGTGAGGGTTGCGCACACGATCGCTCCCGACTCTCACTACCAGGCCGGTTTGGAACATCTCGGCAAGCTGCTGGACGAAGCGACCAACGGCCAGATAGAACTTCAGATCTTCCACTCCTCGCAGCTCGGTTCCGAGCGCGACGCAATAGAGGGCGTCTCCATGGGAACGCTGGAAATGACGCTCATCTCCTCCGCTCCTCTGGCGAACTTCACGAACGCCTTCCTCGTCTTCGACCTTCCCTTCATCATCCAGGACAGACAGAAGGCCTATGCGTGGATGGACGGCCCGGAGGGGCAGAAGATCCTCGACTCCGTGCTCGATAAGGGCATGGTCGCTCTCGGAATCTGGGAGAACGGCTTCCGGATGCTCACCAACTCTAAAAAACCCGTCCTCGTCCCTGAAGATCTGAACGGCCTTAAAATCCGTCTGATGGAGAATCCAATCCACGTCGGCACTTTCAAAACACTCGGCGCCTACCCGGTCCCGATGCCGTTCGGCGAACTCTTCACCGCGCTTCAGCAGAAGACCGTCGACGGGCAGGAAAACCCTCTGATCATCATCTCCACCTCCAAATTCGCCGAGGTGCAGAAGCATCTCTCCCTCACGGGACATTTCTACGCGCCCGCGATTCTGCTGATCAACAAGGACTTCTGGGAGAAGACGCTCTCCGACGAGCAGCGGAAGAGCTTCACCGAGGCCGAGCTGAAGGCCCGCCGTTGGCAGCGGGAGTTCTGCATCGACATCGAGAAGAAGCTGGTGGATTCGCTCAAGGAGCAGGGGATGGAAGTCTCCCAGCCCGACAAAGCGAAGTTCTTCGAGGCTGTCCAGCCCGTCTACAAGGAATTCGAGGAAAAGGTCGGCAAAGAGGCCATTCAAAAGCTCATCGACGCCCAGAAGTAGCCTTTTTTTCATAGAACATAGTACGGGGCGCTTCTATGCGGAGCGCCCCGTAGCCATTTTTCCGACACGGGGGTCTTTCATGAAAAAAGTCTTCGACAATTTCGAGGAGTACGTTCTGTTACTTCTTTTCCCTCTGATGGTGATCGTAGTTTTCATCGCCACGCTGGCGCGCTATTTCAACCTCTTTCCGATGTTCTGGGGAGAGGAGGTCGCTCGGTACGTCATGGTCTTCATGGCCTATATCGGCGCGGGACTCGGGATGAAGAAGGGCGCGCACGTCGGCGTGGGCTTCTTCACGGACAAGATCCGCAACACGAAGCTCCGTATTCTCTTCGAGACGCTT
>LVBO01000521.1 GCA_001604435.1 Synergistales bacterium Syner_01 | reverse complement strand
GGTCATGAGAACCCGTCTTTCGCTCGTGCACTCCGGCGACTGCGGCGTCAATTTCCGAAGGTGCTCAAAGCCTTCCGGAATCATGGTTGCAATGTTTTTCCCGACGAACTCGTCCGGGGACGTATCGAAATATCGTGCGAAAGCGTGGTTGCAGAAGCTTATTTTCCAGTCGGGCGCAATGCGGACGATGAGTTCCGACTGCTTTTCGACAATGTCCTGGTACATGTGTTTCGCTGCCCGAAGCTCTTCTTCCGCTTCGAGGAGCGCGACGGTTTTTCCGATCACCCTGGAGATGCTCGCGAGGAGCGAAAAATCGGCTTCGGGCGACAGCATATTTTTCGAAAAGTTCTCAAGGGACAGGACGCCTTTCAGACTTCCTTCCGCTTCCAACGGGAAGACCGCCAGCAATCGAATATTCAACGTTTCTATGCTGCCCTTCCCTACGTGCAGTCTCTTCGGCAGCTCTTTCGGATCCAGAAAATAAAACGCGCCATCCTTTTCAATTGTTTCAATCCACCAATCGCATGTCCTCCGGGACAGTCCTTGCAGGAGTTCCTTCTGCGAAGAAACTCCCCGGGCGCACCATTCATGAGTTTTACTCACCCTATCACCGGAAAACCGGAAAAGATTCGCTCTGTCGGCTTGGTTTTCCGTACCCAGGAGCTTAAGGGTTCGGTCGGTGATCGCATCGAACTCATTCCAGCTTTTGCAGAAGGCGTAGTCGGAGATAATTTGCGCGGCAAGCTTTTCCCTTCTCACACCCTTCGCAAGCAGCGCTGCGGCCTTCGTCCGCTCCGAATCGTCTCTTCCGAACGCGTGTACTTCCAGCAACTCTCCTTGCGGGGAGAAATGCCCTTGTATGTTCCAATGAACGACATACTCCTCCCCGTTGGAAAGAGGGAAAGCCATACGGTGAGAGCCGGATGGGTTCTCCGGAGCGAGAGAGGCCAACTTTTCCTTGGCGGGCGCGATCTCGCCCTCGGGTATTAATTCAAGGAAGGGCCGTCCGCGCAGTTCGTTCCGATCGGCTTCGAGCGTCCGACAGAGCGCTTCGTTGGCGAAGGTTATAGTCGTATCCGGCAGGAACGTGCATATAAAATCAGGGCTCGATTCGACTATTTTTCGGTAAATATCGATTTCCATCATACACCTCGAGTTTCAGTCGGGGTAAACGCGGCCGAAACACACCACGTTTACCCCGAAACTATACAGCGCTCCGAACGCCTCAGCGCTTCAGCGCGAGCCCGCGGCTCTCCTCGCTCACCTTGAAGCGCGACACCGCCCGCTGCATCGACGCGCTCAGGCTTACCAGTTCCTCCGACGACGACGCGATCGCCTCCACGACCTTCGTCTGCTCCTGCATGGAACGGCTCACGGCGCCAACCTGCTCCGCGATCTCGATGCTCGACTTCGACACGCTGTCCATACCCGCCGTCATCTCCTCCGCGCTCGCCGACTGCTCCTCCACCGTCGCCGCTATCGTCTGGATGTTCTCCGTCACGGTGTTCATCCCCTTGACGACATCTCCGATTACCGCTCTCGTCTCGGATGCCTTCGCCACCAGTTCCTGAAGGATTTTCGACGACCCCTCGGAATCCCTCAGCGCGCTCTCCGTCCGCGAGGTGATCTCCCCGATCAGCTTCCCGACCTCGCCCGCCGCGCGGTTCGACTCTTCGGCGAGTTTGCGGACCTCCTCGGCGACCACCGCGAAGCCCCGTCCCGCTTCTCCGGCGCGCGCCGCCTCGATGGCGGCGTTCAACGCCAGCAGGTTCGTCTGGTCGGCGATCTGCGTGATGGTGGCGACGAAGCCGGAGATGTTCTTCACCGTTCCGGCCAGGTTCTCCACCGCGCTCCCGACCTGTTCGCCCGCCTTCGCGGTCTGCACGATCATGGCGGCCATCCGCTCCACGGAGTCGCCGCCCTTCTGCGCGGCCTCCGCGATGACCGCGGCGCCTTCGCCGGC
>LVBO01000062.1 GCA_001604435.1 Synergistales bacterium Syner_01 | reverse complement strand
TCGTAGTAAACCAATTCGAGCGGCCGTCCAAGAACTCCGCCGGCCTCGTTCAGCTCTTTAATTGCGAGCAGGGCGCCGTCCCGTTCATGCTGGCCCCAGGTGGCGCCGTCGCCGGTGAGCGTCGCCAGATACCCGATCTTGATCGGCTCTCCGGAGGGTATCGCCGCAGAGGACGCGGCAGCTGAGAGCAAAAACAGCGCGAAAATGACGAATAAAGTGCCATGGTACATTCTCCTCATATGTTTCTCAACCTCCTTGATATGTTCTTAAAAAATATTTGGTTAATTCTAAGGGCGGATGCCCTTGATGTCAATACGGCTTATTAAAAGAAACAAAAATTCACAGGGCGCGGATGCCCTGTGAATTTTAAGGATGCTCGTTAATTTGTGTTGCTTCTGATCAGCGGGCAACCGGATTTGCGTGGATCTTCCCTTCGTGGGGGAGTGCGGACTCCGCAAGAAGGGCGCAGAGGCTCTTTCCTGTTTTACTGGTCAGAGGGCCTCTTCGAACCGCGAGTTCGCGTCCTTCAAGATTCGTCATACTGCCATCCCTTTCTATCCAGGGGAGAATCGGCAGTAGAACGTCGGCCTCCTCGGAGAGCGGGGAGGATACGGACGAAAGGACCGCGTACTTTCTCTTCGTCAGGTCGTCCGCTGAAAAACCGGCTTCCTCGGGAGTTGTCCCTACGAAGAGGAGTATGCCCGCGTTTCCCCGATCAGCACGAAGAGTTGCCGCGGGAAGTATCCCTGGCATTGCGGAGAGTAAAGAAAGGTTTCCGGCGCCCTTGAAGAGAAGCATGTAGCGTCCTCCTGCGAGCGCCGCCGATGTATCGAAAACTTCTTTGGCGGGAGCCTCCGCGCCGATGAGCGTCACGGGATGTTTCGCGGCGGCGAGGAGTCCGGCCGCCTTTTCAAGGTCTTCGGGAAGAACGCCGGTCCCGGGGAGGAGATCGGTCGAAGCGACGCCTTCCTTGGCTGTGATCGCCTTGACCGCGGAAGTAAGCGCTTTGAGGAGCTGCGCGTACTTCCCGGCTTTCGGGCGCAGAACGACGGCTTCGCCTTTGTCGAGGAGGCCGGGCGTCTCGCCGATGTAGACCACTGCGGTCTTGCGGTGACGGGCGGCTCTGCGAAGCCAGGATGTGAGCACCGGCTGGTCTTCGTCGGTGTTCGTTCGGACGAGCAGGTACGCGTCGGCCTCTCCGCAGGGTATGGCGCTTGCAAGAGCGGAGCCGGTCATGGAGGCGTAGGTTGCCTTGACTACATCTTTGCGCTGTGCCGCTTCATTGAGAAGCGGCACGAATTCGGCGTCCGAGGTTGCATACAACTGTGCGTTCGGGGTGCGCAGAGATGAATACTCCTTAAGAGCGCGCACCTCTTCGGATGTCAGGGACGGGCCAAGCACGATCGCCGCGTTGTTCCCGGTTGCGAGCGCGTCGAAAGCCGCGACGGCGTCGCTCCAGGAGGCGGAGTTCCCCTTGAGCGCGGGGACGAAGGCGCCGTCGTTCGCTACGTCTTTAAAGCCGTAGCGCCCTTTCATACAGCACGAACCGCCCGTCGGCGCCTCGGGGTTGTCGAGATCGGTAGTAACGCGGACAACTCGCGAACGCTTCCTGTCGAGATTCAGGTCGAGTTCGCAGCCTACCGGGCAGAGCATACATGTGGTCTTGACGATCCGCGGCTCTTCCAGATGCGGCCAACGTTCGACGCGTTTCTCCATAAGTGCCCCGACCGGGCAGACCTGGGTGCAGAGGCCGCAGAAAGTGCAGTCGGAGTGCTCCATGTCGTTGAAGAAGTGCGGTGTGAGTACGGACTCGAAGCCGCGCTTCGCAAAGTCGATGGCGTGGAAACCGGAGATTTCGTCGCATGCGCGGACGCACTTCGCGCAGAGGACGCACTTGTCCATGTTCCGCACGTAGTATTGGTTGGCGTCCTCGAACTTTTCGACGTGCGCGCCCGCCAGCTTCTCGGGCTGCACTTCATGCGTGGTCGCGAATTTGCGGAGCTTGCACTCGAAGACGTCGGCGCAGCCGCACTCCATGCAGCGCTTCGCGTCGCGGAGGGTTTGCTCTTCGGTCAGTCCTTTGTTGTACTCCTTGAAGGGAGCGGCCAGCCGCGTCTCTCCGGAAACGTGCGCCACGTGCTCCTGCGTTGTGCGTTCGACGTCGGCGAAGTCCTCGGGGCCGAGGTCCGTCTGGACGATATCGTAGAAGAACGGTTTTTTGGGCGTTCCGTGCGTCAGGTAGTGGTC
>LVBO01000520.1 GCA_001604435.1 Synergistales bacterium Syner_01 | reverse complement strand
AAAAAAATGTTCTTCGAATTGTTTTCAGCGCTCAATACGCTGTTCATGAGCTTTTGCGCCAAAGAAACCATGCCTTAATTGATTCTTTTGAAAAATAGCGAGAATCTAGAAAACGTGATAAAATGTCTTTATGTTGGAAAACGTCTGGTCAACCATAGATCTCTTTCTCGATCATCTGCGATTTGAAAAGGAAGCCTCGCCGCACACAGTGACGAACTATGCTGCGGATTTAGCCCAGTTTGCGGAGTTCCTGGATCACCAGGAGGTTGTCCGCCCGGAGAACGTCGATTCCCGCATGGTTCGTTTCTTTCTTCGCGAAATCATGGGGTTCGGCTACTCGAAGACATCCGTCTCCAGGAAACTCTCCGCCGTCCGAAGCTGGTCGGCGTTTCTGAAGGAGCGCGGTATGCTGTCCTCGGATCCCGCTAAACTCGTGCGGGGGCCGAAGCTTCCGAAGCTTCTTCCCAGGGCGCTTTCCCGCGAGGACGCGCAACTCCTGGTCGAAGAAGGGCCGGATGGCGGCGACCGGACTCGCGACAGGGCGATTCTGGAGCTGCTCTACGGTTGCGGTCTCCGGATCGCGGAGCTTGTTTCGCTTCGATGGGAGGACTTGGAGCCGGTCGAGGAACGAATGCTCCGGGTCGCCGGAAAGGGAGAGAAGGAGCGTATCGTTCCGTTCGGCCAGTGCGCTCTCGCCGCGTTGCGCGAGTGGCGATCGTTCGTTCCGCGCGATGCGCCGTTCCTCTTTCCCGGCTTGAAGGGCGGCGCCGTCACCGTCCGGACGGTGCACAGGGTCGTGCTCCGCGCAGCCGCGCGGGTCGGCTTGAGCGGAGTGTCGCCGCACACGCTGCGGCACAGCTTCGCCACGCATCTCCTCGAGGGAGGCGCGACGCTTGCGGTTGTGAAGGAACTTCTGGGGCACGAGAGCCTGTTGACAACGCAGCGCTACCTTGCCATCAACGCGGAGCATCTTCGGGAGAGCTATAGGGTTGCCCACCCCCGTGCGAAAGGAGAGGAAGGGCATGTTTAAAGGAACGACCGTGATTTGTGTTCGACGAGGAGACCGGGTGGCGATGGCCGGGGACGGTCAGGTCACATTGGGAAACCAGATAATAAAAGCGGGCGCGCGAAAGGTCCGCAGGCTCTACAAGGGGAGCGTGCTCGCCGGATTCGCCGGGAGCACCGCGGACGCAATGACGCTTTTGGAGCGTTTTGAAAGCCGCCTGGAGGAGAACTCGGGCGACCTGATGCGATCCGCCGTGGCGATGGTCAAGGAGTGGCGAACCGACAGGGCGCTGCGGAGGCTGGAGGCGATGATGATCGTTGCGGATGCGAAGCTCTCGCTGCTTCTCTCCGGAGCGGGCGATATTCTCGAACCGGAGAACAACATCGCCGCGATCGGCTCCGGGTCGGGTTTTGCGCAGGCCGCTGGAACGGCGCTGCTCGAAACCTCGGACTGGGCGCCGTCGAAAATAGCGAAGCGCTCCATAGAGATCGCTTCGGAGATCTGTATTTATACGGACAGTATTGTGACTGTGGAGGCAATCGGAGAATGAACAGCGGCATTTTAGAAATGGATCTCACGCCGCGCCGGATCGTGGAGTACCTCGACCGGTACATCGTGGGGCAGGAGAAAGCGAAGAAGTCGGTCGCCATCGCGCTGCGGAACCGCATCCGGAGGAGAAATCTCTCGCCCGAGATGGCGAAGGAAGTCGCGCCGAAGAACATCCTGATGGTGGGGCCGACCGGCGTCGGCAAGACCGAGATAGCCCGCAGACTTGCGGAGCTGGTGAAGGCGCCGTTCGTCAAGGTGGAGGCTACGAAGTTTACCGAAGTCGGCTATGTCGGCCGCGACGTCGAATCCATCATCAGGGATCTCGCCGAATCCGCCGTGGCGATGGTCAAAAAGCGCAAAATAGAAGAGGTGCAGACGCCCGCTGCGGAGCGGGCGGAGCAGCGACTCGCCGACGCGTTGCTTCCGGGATCGGAGAAAAAACCCTCGATGCCGGACTTCATGAAGATCTTCGGCGGAGGCAGGGAGCAGGAAGAGCCTCCTCAGCCCGCTCCCGAGGAGGAGCGCATGAGGGATTCCACCCGCAAAAAGCTGTTGACGCTGCTTGAAGAGGGAAAGCTCGACGACCGCGAGGTCGAGATCGACGTCACCGAGAGTCAGTCGGTCGGCATACCGCTCCTCGGCGGCGCGGGCATGGACTCGATGGGGATCAACATCGGCGATATGCTTGGGGGCCTGCTTCCGAAGAAGACGAAGCGCCGCAGGATGAAGGTCGCCGAAGCCCGGCGTCTGCTGAGGGCGGAAGAAGCGGAAAAGCTCGTCGACATGGATGCGGTCGTCCGAGAGGCCCTCGAAAAGGCGGCCGAAGAGGGGATCGTCTTCATCGACGAAATCGACAAGGTGGCCGCCCGCGGAGGAAGCGGCGGCGGCCCGGACGTCAGCCGGGAGGGAGTGCAGCGGGATCTGCTTCCCATAGTGGAGGGGTCCCCCGTTCCGACGAAATACGGCACGCTGAACACCGACCACATCCTCTTCATCACCGCCGGGGCCTTTTCGAGCGTGAAGCCGTCCGACCTTGTCCCGGAACTTCAGGGGCGATTCCCGATACGGGTCGAGCTCCAGCCGCTGAAGCGCGAAGACTT
>LVBO01000061.1 GCA_001604435.1 Synergistales bacterium Syner_01 | reverse complement strand
CCGCCTTGGGATCGGTCTTCTTCTGCATCTCCACGACCACCCGGTCGCCCGTCCTGTCGGATTCGTCCCGGACGGTCACGATCCCCTCGACGTTCTTTTCGTCGAGCTTCTCGGCGATCTGCGCGACGATGCGCGACTTCGTGGCGCCGTACGGAATTTCGGTGACCACGACGAGGTAGCGGTTCTTCGTTTCCTCTATATGCGTCTTTCCGCGAAGCGTGAACTTGCCGCGCCCCGTCTCGTACATCTCGCGAATGCCGGTCGTCCCGACGATCTCGCCCCCCGTGGGGAAGTCGGGCCCGGGCATCCTCGACGCCGTCTCGGAAACGCTCCACGAGCAGCCTTCGCGGAGATACTCCGCGAGAAGCGTCAGCGTCTCGACGGGGTTGTGCGGCGGAATGTTCGTCGCCATGCCGACCGCTATTCCCGACGCTCCGTTGATCAGCAGGTTCGGAAGAACCGCGGGGAGGACGGAGGGCTCCGTCAGGGATTCGTCGAAGTTCGGGACGAAGTCCACCGTCTCCTCGTCGACGTCGCCGTGCATCAGCTCCCCCTCGGGCGCCAGGCGCACCTCGGTGTAGCGCATCGCCGCGGGAGAGTCGCCGTCGAGCGAGCCGAAGTTTCCCTGTCCGTCCACAAGCGGGACGCGGAGCGAGAAGTTCTGCGCCATGCGCGCCATAGCCTCGTATATGGACGAGTCGCCGTGCGGATGGTATTTGCCCATCGTCTCGCCGACGACCCTCGCCGACTTTTTGTGCGCTCCCCCGGAGGAGAGGCCCAGCTCCTTCATCGCGTGGAGGACGCGGCGCTGGACGGGCTTCAAACCGTCTCTGGCGTCCGGAAGCGCGCGGTCGGCGATAACCGACATCGCGTAGGAGAGATAGCTTTTTTTGAGCTCGTCGTCGAACCCAGTTTCGAGTATATTTTCAGGCATGGATGGTCTCCTTGTTCTTGAGGTGTCGGCGGAATGCGTTCTCGTGCGGATTCCCGCCGCCGGACGCGATCTTCTCACGGGAATGTTCCGGCATTCGGAAGGCTATTGTACCCGACCACCCCTTTTTTCTGCAAACGGAGACTGTTGCGGACGCAGGAAATCGGAGAACCTCCCCTGTTTCCGATGAGTATTCGGAGCGCTCCCGCCGGAACACAGCCGGAATCCGCGTCCCCTTGACAAAAAAACACCTCCTCGCTACCATTCGCCGTAGAGCGCCTCATGTCCGACACAAGACAAAAAACAGCGGAGGAATCGTATTATGAGACTTTTTTCCATTGTTATCGCGGCGATTTTCGGCATCTTCTCTTTTCTCCTTCCATCGACGGCGGCGGAGAAGCTCATACCGATGGAGGATTTTTTCCGGAACCCTGAGAAATGCGGTTTTCAACTCTCTCCCGACGGAACGCGCATTCTGTACCGCGCCTCCTGGAATCGTCGCCTGAATATCTTCGTACAGAAGGTCGACGAGGAAGAGGCGATTCGCGTCACCTCCGCCGCCGAGCGCGATATATTAGCCTGCTTCTGGGCCGGGAACGACAGAATCGTCTACCTGCAAGATTCCGGCGGAGACGAGAACTATCGTCTGTACGCCGTGAACGCCGACGGGAGCGAGGCTCGTGACCTCACGCCGTTTGAAAATGTCCGGGTTACCATCGTCGATCCTCTTGAAGAGCAGGACGACGAAATGCTCGTCGGCATGAATCGGAGAGATCCGCGGATACATGACGTCTACCGCCTTTCTCTGTCTTCGGGAGCCCTTGCTCTCGTCGAAGAAAATCCGGGAGACATAGCGGAATGGGGAACCGACCACGACGGCAAACTCCGCGTCGCGATAAGAAGCGACGGCGTGAATACCTCGCTGCTCTATCGCGATGCGGAAGGGCTTCCTTTTCGGACGTTGCTGACCACCAACTTCAGAAAGAGCGTATACCCTTTCTTCTTCACCTTCGACAATAAAAAACTCTACGTCGCATCCAACCTTGGACGGAACACGTCGGCGATCTATATCTTCGACCCGATGACAGCGAAGAACGAGAAGCTGCTTTTCGAACATCCGGAGGTCGACGTCGAACATCTTCTCTTCTCCCGAAAGAGAAAAACACTCACAGGAGCGACCTTCATAACCGATCGGTTTCAGTACCACTTCTTCGACGAAGAGCGGGCCGCGCTCCAAAGAGAGCTGGAATCCCGGCTGCCCGGATACGAGGTGACGGTCGTCTCCTCCAGCAAGGATGAAGACAAGGTGCTTCTTCACGCCGGAAGCGACCGGACGCGGGGGGCCTACTACTTTTTCGATCGAAGGACGGAAGCGTTCCGCAAGCTGGCCGATCCGACTCCATGGCTTCCGGAGGAACGCATGGCGCATATGAAGCCGATCTCCTACGTTGCTCGGGACGGGTTGACCATCAACGGCTATCTCACGATACCGACGGGGAGCGACGGGAAAAATCTTCCTGTTGTGATCCACCCTCACGGTGGGCCATGGGCGCGCGACTTTTGGGGTTTCGACAACGAGGTGCAGTTCCTGGCCGATCGGGGACTCGCCGTGCTGCAGATGAACTTTCGAGGTTCCACGGGGTACGGCCGGGCGTTCTGGGAGGCGGGGTTCAAACAGTGGGGGCGCGCGATGCAGGACGACATTTCCGACGGGGTGAAGTGGCTGGTCGATCAAGGAATCGCGGACCCGAAGCGCGTCGGAATCTACGGCGGCTCCTACGGCGGATACGCGGTCCTCGCGGGACTGACCTTCACCCCCGAACTGTACGCATGCGGCGTCGACTACGTCGGCGTCTCGAACATCTTTACGCTGCTCGAAACCATTCCTCCCTATTGGGAACTCGGCCGGGAGATGATGTACGAGCAGATCGGCCACCCGGAAAAGGAACGGGAACTTCTGAAAGCGGCGTCCCCCGTCTTTCATGCCGACAACATCCGGGCGCCGCTCTTCGTCGCTCAGGGAGCCAACGACCCTCGCGTCAAGAAGGCCGAATCGGATCAGATCGTGGAGGCGCTACGGAAGCGTGGCGTCGACGTGGAGTACATGGTCAAGGAGAATGAAGGACACGGATTTCTCAACGAGGAGAACCGTTTCGACTTCTACCGCGCCATGGAGCGCTTTTTTTCCAGACATCTGGGGAGCCTCGCCGAGTAGCGCGGACTGCGGTCGAAAACATAACGCCGGGAAGACGACGTGCCGCTGAAACGCGGCGCGTTTCCCCTAACGACCGGGATATTCGGGAAAACCGTATTTCATACCCTCTCCGGAGGTGAGAGAGAATAGTATCGATTCAGAGACGCCTTCTGTTTTTTCTTCTGCTCCTGCTTGCCGGAGCTGCGTTCTACTGGTTCTTCGGCCCCTCCCGAGTCAACTCGTGGAGGATACGGAACGCCCCTCCTGGGGCGTTCGGCCCCGTGGTCGCCTTCGGCGACAGTCTGACTGCGGGCAGGGGCGCGGAGGGAGCGGAAAATTCCTATCCCGCCGCGCTCTCCTTGTTGCTGGGACGCCCGGTGGAGAACATGGGCGTCGACGGGGACACCGTCGCCAGGGCATATGAACGCCTGGAAAAAGTGCTGGAGCGCTCCCCGTCGATCGTCATCGTGCTGCTCGGCGGGAACGACATGCTCCGCCGGATGGACCTCGACGAGAGCTTCTCCCTCCTTGAGACGATGATCCGGAGAATCCAGGAGGAAGGATCGCTCGTCTTCCTCGCCGGGCTTGAGGGCTTGCCGCTTCTCGCTCCTGTCGGCAAGCGCTACTTCGAGGCGGCGAAGAACACGGGCTCCGTGCTCATCCCCGATGTCCTGAAAGATATCCTCGGGAAGCCGGAGCTGATGGCGGACGGAATTCACCCCAACACCGCAGGGTACCGCATCATGGCGGAGCGCATCGCGAAGGCGATGGCGCCGTATCTCCGGTGAACGATGCTTAGGAACCGACGAAGGCTCCTTTTAGAAAAACGACAAGCTGCTCTTCTTGAGCTCCTCCTCGCTGCGGAGAATCTCGAATCGCTCCACCCCGTGCTCCAGGACGAAGCTGTGGACGAACTTCTCGATCGTCGCCATGTCCCTGCCGTGCAGCATCGCGTAGAGCGTGTACGGCCACACCGCGCAGGGGACGCGTTCGTAGCAGTGGCTCACGAGCGGACTCTCCGCCAAGAGTCCGCCCAGGCGTTCCACCTCGTCCGGAGCGGCCTTGAAGACGACCATCGCGTTCGCTGCGTACCCCGAGTTCTGATGCCGCAACACCGCGCCGATCCGCTTCAGCTTCCCCGACGCGCGGAGGGCGTGCAACCGTCCGATCAGCGTATCCTCGGAGATGCCGAGGCGCCCGGCCAGCGTCCGGTAGGGATCGACGGTGAGCGGGATGTTCTCCTGAAGTTCAGCGATAAGCCGCAGGTCAAGCTCGTCCACAGACATCACGCCCCTTCCATGTCGAAGAAGACCCGCAGCTTGAAGCTTCGCACCCTGGGAAAGGGGAAGACGCTCGTCAGCCTGAAACGCCGCCTCAACTCCTCCAGAAATGCGTCCCGCTCTTCGTCGCATACGGTTGAGAGCGTGAACCACATGTTG
>LVBO01000519.1 GCA_001604435.1 Synergistales bacterium Syner_01 | reverse complement strand
GGAACGGACCGTAGCCGTAGTCGAAGAGGACGGGGCCCATGATGTCTTCCACGTAGGAGGGCCAGATGAAGCCGTCGTACGTGTTCTCGCCGTTTTTGCATATCTCGGGGACTCCCGCGTCGAAGACCGCGCGCATGAACGAGTTGCCGTAGTCGAAGAAGTACGTGCCGCGGTCGACGAGCTTTTTGATGAATTCGTAGTGCTTTTTGAGGGATACGTCTACGAGACGGCGGAACTCCTCCGGGTTCTTCGAGAGCATCTGGGTGCGCTCGTCGAAGGTCAGTCCCTGCGGGCAGTAGCCTCCGTCGTAGGGAGCGTGGCAGGAGGTCTGGTCGGAGAGCAGAGGAATCGCGATCTCGTGTTCGGCCGCGTACTGCAGCAGATCGACGATGTTCCCGTGGTAGGCGATCGAAAGAGGTTCTTTTGCCGCGCACGCCTCGGCGGCGAGATCGAAGGCCTCCTTGCAGCTTTCCGTGACCTTGGCCACCCACCCCTGGCTGTGGCGAGTCTCGATGCGCGAAGCGTCCACCTCGGCGATGATGCCGACGCCGCCTGCGATTTCCACGGCCTTCGGCTGCGCGCCGCTCATGCCGCCGAGTCCGGAGGAGACGAAGAGGATTCCGGCGAGATTCTCCTTCTCGCCTACTCCGAGGCGCTGCCGGGCTGCGTTGAGAATGCTGTTGAACGTACCGTGGACGATCCCCTGCGGTCCGATGTACATCCACCCTCCGGCAGTCATCTGTCCGTAGTTCGTCACGCCGAGCTGCATTCCCCTGTGCCACTCCGTCGGGTTGTCGAAGAGGCCGACGAGCATGCCGTTGGTCAGAATGACACGCGGCGCGTCCGGGCGAGATTTGAAAAGACCGAGGGGGTGGCCGCTCTCGACGACGAGCGTCGTCTCCTCGGTGAGCTCTTCGAGGTACCTTTTGATCAGGCGGTACTGGAGCCAGTTCTGGCAGACCTGCCCGGTCTCGCCGTAGGTCACCAGCTCATACGGATAGAGGGCGATGTCGAAGTCGAGGTTGTTGTCGATCATAACCTGGAACGCCTTCCCGGCGAGACACTTCCCCTTGTACTGATGCACGGGGAGCCCCTTTATCCGCCCCTCGGGACGGAACCTGTAGGCGTAGATGCGTCCCCTGGTGCGAAGCTCCTCCAGAAATTCGGGGATCAGCTCCTTGTGGTACATTTCGGGCACGTAGCGGAGGGCGTTCTTCAATGCAAGCTCAGTCTCGCCGCGGTTGAGCGTCCAACCGCGGTCGGGCGCGCGCCGCATCCCCTCGGCGAAGACGGGGTAGTCGGGGAGAGGGCCTTCCAACTGGATGGTCATGGCGTTCCGGTTCATTTCGTTTACCTGCAACATCTCTTCCACCTCCACAAGGTCTTGTACATTTTACAGCATTGATTCCAGATTGTGCGCGGCCTCCCGCAGAAGGCGAAGGTTTTCGTCGAAATTACGGAAGACGTTCTCGGCGATTCCGGCAACCCCCATCTGCGCGATGAACTCTTTCCGCCGGTCGAAGACCGGGACGCTGATATCCCCCGCGTGCGGCATCCACTCCTCGCGGCTGGAAGCGAACCCCTGCTCCCGTATGCGCAGCAGCTCCTCTTCGAGAGCTCTTTTGTCGATCTCCTCTCCGTCGAGGGGAGATCGCAACGGTGAGCCTAGAACTGCCGACCGTATCTCGGA
>LVBO01000518.1 GCA_001604435.1 Synergistales bacterium Syner_01 | reverse complement strand
CGAAAGGCAAGCGCCTCGGACAGGGAATCGGAAGCGGCACCGGCAAGACCGCGGGCAAAGGACACAAAGGCCAGAAAGCCAGAAGCGGAGGCGGTGTTCGCCCCGGGTTCGAGGGCGGTCAGATGCCCATGATGCGGCGCATCCCCAAAAGAGGGTTCAACAACGCCCGCTTTGCGAAGGTGTACCAGATCGTCAACGTGGAGGATATCGCCTCCCGCTTCGAGGCGGGGGCGACCGTAGGATACGAGGAGCTGCACGCAGTGCGTCTTGTCCAGAAGGATCGCCTCCCCATAAAGATTTTGGCCAACGGAGAGATGGACAAGGCTCTCACGATTCGCGCCAACGCCTTCAGCGCGGGAGCAAAGGCGAAAATAGAAGCTGCGGGTGGGAAGGTCGAGGTGGTCTAAGTGCTTGACTCCTTCAGGGATGCATTTCGACTTCCGGATCTCAAACGAAGAATTCTTTTTACCCTGGGAGTGCTCCTCATCTTCAGACTCGGAGCGCATGTACCGACTCCCGGAATCGATGCCGAGGCGATGTCCAGCCTCTTCGACCAGGGCGGAGTCCTGGGATTTCTCGACATTTTCGCGGGCGGAGCGCTCAGAAGATTCAGCGTCTTCGCCCTCGGCGTCGCGCCGTACATCAATGCGAGCATCGTCATGCAGCTGCTCGTCGTGATCTTCCCCACCCTTGAAAAGATGCAGAAAGAGGGCGAGGATGGCCGCAAGAAGATCGTCCAATGGACGCGTCTTGCGGCGGTCGGCTTCGCTCTTGTTCAGGCTGTCGGTATGACCTTCTGGCTTCGCGGCCTTGGAATTTTCAGCGGTCACGTGTTTGAAGGCGCCATCGTGGTGGGCACGGTCACGGCAGGTTCGATCGCCGTAATGTGGCTCGGAGAGGAAATTTCGGACCATGGCATCGGAAACGGAATTTCCCTGCTCATCTTCGCCGGAATCGTGGCGAGGGTGCCCGAGGCGATCATCCAAAGCTGGAACATGATCCGGCTCGGCGAGATGAATTTCCTCGTCCTGCTCCTGGCGCTCGCTCTCATGGTCGGCGTCATCGCCGGATGCATCATGCTTCAGGAGGGGCAACGCCGCCTTCCCGTGCAGTATGCGAAGCGCGTCGTCGGCAACAAGGTGTACGGCGGACAGAGCACGTTCATCCCTCTGAAGGTGAACCAGGCGGGAGTCATCCCCATCATCTTCGCGTCTTCGGTGCTCCTTTTTCCCTACTCCGTCGCGAAGTTTTTCTCCGGGGATATCGCCCTGTTCTTCCAGCGGATTTTCGGGCCGGGCAGCTTCGTCTACACGCTCTTTTACGTCGCGCTTATCGTCTTCTTCTCGTATTTCTACACGGCGGTCGTCTTCAATCCGGCCGATGTGGCGAACAACATGAAGAAGTACGGCGGGTTCATCCTCGGCATTCGTCCGGGAAAACCCACATCCGATTTTATCGAAAAGGTTATGAGCCGAATCACGCTCGCGGGAGCTGTTTTCCTTGCGTTCGTCGCACTCGTGCCGAACCTTATGACCCAGTTCATGGGAATCACGAGCTTCTACTTCGGTGGCACCGCGGTTCTCATCGTCGTCGGTGTGGCGCTTGACACGGTCCATCAGATCGAAGGGCAACTGCTTATGCGTCACTATGAAGGGATACTGAAACGCAAGGACAAGACCGGCGGCTTACTTCGATTCTAAGGAGAGAAAAAATGCGGATACTTCTTCTAGGTTCACCTGGAGCAGGCAAGGGAACACTGGCGGCGGAAATCGAGCGAAAATATCCCGTTGCGCATATTTCCACTGGCGATATCTTCAGAGAGAACGTGAAGAACAACACTCCACTTGGATTGGAAGCTCGAGCGTTTTTGGATTCGGGCGAACTTGTGCCCGACGACATTGTCATTGCAATGATGGAGGACCGTCTGCGGGAACCCGATTGTGAGAAGGGATTTATTCTCGACGGGTTTCCCCGCACCGTCCCCCAGGCCGAGGCCCTTGAACAGATACTCGAAGAACTCCGTCTGGAACTCGACGGAGTCGTCCTTCTCGACGTCGACGAGGAGACGGTTGTGCGCCGTCTCTCGGGCAGGAGAGTCTGCCGTAACTGCGGCGCGATCTACAACCTTTTTTTCAGGCCCTCGACGAAAGGAAAACTTTGCGAAAAGTGCGGAGGGGAGATTTATCAGAGGGAGGACGACCGGGAAGACGTGGTCCGCAGCCGCCTCAAGGTCTTCTACGACCAGACGGCGCCCTTGATAGACTTTTACGGTGAGAAGCACATGCTTTCCCGCATCGCTGCGGAACGAAGCGGCGCCCAGCACTCGCTGCTGGAAGATCTCGAACAGGCGGTCGGCATTTCCGAATGATAACCTTGAAAAAAGAACGGGAAATCCTCCTTATGAGGAAAGCGGGTAGAATCGTGGCGGACGTGCTCGACATGATCGCGGAAATAGTCCGTCCCGGGGTATCCACCGCGGAGATCGACGAGGCTGCGGAGTCTCTCATCAGAAAATCCGGAGCCTCGCCCGCCTTCAAGGGGTACAGGGTACCGGGAATACGAAGACCTTTTCCCGGCTCGGTCTGCGCCTCGATCAACTCCGAGATTGTCCACGGGATACCAAGCCGCGACCGCTTCCTGGAGGAAGGCGATATCATCAGTATCGATGTCGGAACCTGTTTTTCCGGATATTACGGCGACGCCGCATGTACCTACCCCGTGGGAAGAGTAAACCCGGTCAGGGAGCGCCTTCTCTCCGTAACGAAGAAGAGCCTCGAAGAAGCGCTTCTCGTCGCGCAGGCCGGCAGAACGCTCGGCGATATCGGACACGCCGTCGAAAAATGCGTGTCGGCGAGCGGTTACGGTATTGTCCGCGACTATTCGGGGCACGGTATCGGGAAGCATCTGCACGAACCGCCCCAGATACCGAACTACGGTCAGCCCGGAAGGGGAGTCACCCTCAAGTCCGGGATGACGCTGGCCATAGAACCGATGGTGATGACGGGTTCCGAAGACGTTGTCACCGGAATCGACCAGTGGGTTGTCAAGACGGCCGACGGCTCGGATGCTGCTCATTTTGAAAAGTCGGTCCTCGTCAAGGACGGGGATCCGGAGATACTTACGCCGTGGGCATGGGCCTGAATGAGCTTTCCGATGGCGGGATGTGCACAATTGGTCAAGTGGTCAGATCTCGGAAAGGAAAGGACGCCGGAAGATGGTACGTCGTAGTCGGCGTTGCAGAGGGCTGCGGGCCATCTGCAACAGCGCGGGGGGAGAGGGTCCTGGTGGCGGACGGAAAGAAGTTCACCGTCGGGAAACCCAAGGCAAAAAACATGATCCACCTCCAGCGGACGCGATGGGTCCTTGACGAAATTGCGCACAGCATCCTGTCGAAAGGGAACTTCGACGCAGGAAGGTTTCAGGCTCTGCTAACGGGGCTTGCAGAAAAGAACAGTATCGGGGGGTCGGTCGGCAGCGCTCAAGGAAACACGGCGTCCGACGCCTCCTCCGGGGAGGATGAGGAGACCGCATGTCCAATAAAGACGAAGTAATAGAAGTACGAGGAAAAGTAATCGAGCCTCTCCCGAACGCGATGTTCAAGGTGGAGCTCGACAACGGACACAAGATACTCGCCCACGTTTCGGGAAAGATGCGCCTTCACTTTATCCGTATCCTCCCGGGAGACAGAGTTCTGGTGGAGATCTCTCCGTACGACCTGTCGAGGGGCAGAATCATCTATCGATATAAATAAGAGTATTTTCATATTGTCCGATCTCCTGTATAATAAACCGCTTGGAGAAAAGATATTTTCAGAAGCCCTGTCGGGCCTCTGTTTCAGTTCTTTCAGAGGAGCGTGGAATCAATGAAAGTAAAACCATCGGTGAAGCCGATGTGCGAGTTCTGCCGGGTAATCCGGCGCAAGGGTGTCGTGCGGATTATCTGCAGCAGAAATCCCCGGCATAAGCAAAGACAGGGTGCGAGGAGGTAAGCGCGAATGGCCCGTATCGCCGGAGTTGATATTCCCCGCGAGAAGCGCGTGGAGATAGCGTTGACATATATTTTCGGAATCGGCCTTCCTACTTCGAAGAAGATTCTCGCGGTCACCGGAGTGAATCCGGACACGCGCGTGAAGGATCTTACCGAAGAGGAGTCGCAGAAACTCCGCAGGGAGATCGAGGACCACTACAAGGTGGAGGGCGACCTTCGCAGAGAGGTGTCCATGAACATCAAACGTCTTATGGACATCGGCTGCTACAGAGGGCAGCGGCACAAGCTCGGCCTTCCGGTCCGCGGACAGAAGACAAAGACGAACGCACGCACCCGCAAAGGCCCTCGCCGTACGGTGGCGGGCAAAAAGATGGCTACGAAGTAGCCTTCAGGATAGAGAACAAGGAGGCTGGAACAAGTGGCCAAGCGAACAGTCCGCAGAGGCAAGAAAAAGGAAAGAAAGAATATCAGCTACGGCGTCGCGCACATCTACTCCACTTTCAACAATACCATCGTGTGCGTGAGCGACAAGGGCGGCAACGTCCTCGCCTGGGCTTCCGGCGGCAACGTCGGTTTCAAGGGGACCAGAAAGTCCACCCCTTTCGCGGCGCAGATCGCCGCGTCCCAGGTCGCCAAGGCCGTGCAGGAGCACGGCGTCCAGGAGATCGACGTCGTCGTCAAGGGGCCGGGACCCGGCCGTGAATCGGCAATCCGTTCGCTGCAGGCGGCAGGTCTGCAGGTCAACATGATCAAGGATTCGACCCCCGTGCCCCACAACGGCTGCCGCCCGCCGAAGCGGCGCAGAGTCTAGCCCGGGATTTGGTCAAGGAGGGAATTATTTCTAATGAGCAGATATATCGGACCTGCGTGCCGTTTGTGCAAGGCGGAGGGAGCCAAGCTCTTCCTCAAGGGAGATCGTTGCTACACCGCAAAGTGCGCCATCACCAAGAGCGAAGGCGCCACAGTGAAAGGGAAAAAGGGACGTCCCCGTACCAAGGTAAGCGAGTACGGCATTCGTCTTCGTGAGAAACAGAAGCTTCGCCGTTTTTACGGCATGAACGAGCTGCAGTTCAAGCGTTTCTTCGAGATCGCCAACAAGCAGACGGGACAGACGGGCCACAACTTCCTCAGTCTGCTCGAGCGCAGACTGGACAACGTGGTGTACCGTCTCGGATTCGCCAACAGCAGAAAGCAAGCCAGACAGCTCGTCATGCACGGTCATTTCCGCGTGAACGGGAAGCGCGTGGACATCCCCAGCTATCTCGTCGACAGCGGCGATGTCGTCGCCGTCATGGAAAAGAGCCGCGACGTCGCGCTTATCAAGGAAAATGCGGAAGTGGCGACCGCGCGGAAGGCGCCGGAGTGGCTCGAGGTCAACGCAGAAAAAATCGAAGGGAAGGTTCTTTCGCTCCCCAGCCGTGAGCAGATCGATGCGCCGGTGACCGAGCAGCTCGTCGTCGAGTTCTATGCCAGATAGTGGCGTGAAAGGTGTTGGAAGCCTTGGATTACTTGCGGCCTGAGATCCGTATCGAGGAAAGCACCCCTAAATATGCGAAGGTTCTCATTGAACCGCTCGAGCGGGGATATGGAGCGACTCTGGGAAATTCTCTCAGAAGAGTTCTTCTCTCCTCGATCAAGGGTGCGGCCATCACGTCCGTTCGAATCGACGGCGTGCTCCATGAGTTCAGCACCATACCCGGTGTTCTGGAAGATGTCATCGAAATTTTGCTGAATCTGAAGCATATACCCGTCCGCTCCTTCAGCCAGGAAGTCCGTGTGCTCCGGCTGGAGGCGGAGGGCGGCGGCCTCGTCACCGCCGCGAACATACAGCCGGACAGCGAAGTGGAGTTCGTCGACCCGGAAGCCCCCATCTGTACGATGGAGGATGGCGCCCGCCTTTCGATGGATATCTACGTTGAGCAGGGCGCCGGGTATGCCTCCATGGAGCGACCGCGTCCGGCCTATCTCCCGGTGGACGCGCTTCTGGTCGACGCGATCTTTTCGCCTGTTCTCAAAGTCAACTACGATGTCGAGGCGGCGCGCGTCGGTCAACGTACCGACTTTGAACGCCTTGTCCTCGAAATCTGGACGAACGGTGTGCATCATCCGGAGAATACGCTCTGCGAAGCGTCGAAAATTCTCCGTGGATACTTCGGCAACATCGTGGAGGACATGGAGAAACTCAATCCCGTGGAGCCCAGAGAGCAGGAGGCCGCCGCGACGGGCGAATGCGGCGCTTCCGAGGCCGCTCAGGACCGGATCGCCGAGGAGGATGACTTCCTCTCGCGTCCCGTTCGGGATCTCGAACTCTCCATCCGGAGCGAAAACTGCCTTCTCAGGGGCGGAATTCAGACGATAGGCGACCTGATGGGCAAAAACCGCGAAGACCTGCTGAAGATCCGCAACTTGGGAAAGATCTCTCTGAAGGAGATCGAAGAGAAGATGGAGAAGCTCGGCACGATCATCGCAAGCTCGAAGGGCGAGGGCAAAACCAGAGAAGGCGCCGGGACGAAACCTCGGGAGAACGCCGAGCCCGAGGCAAGTTCCTTGGACGATGCCGTGACAAACACGTCCCAAGACGCGGAGAATCCGCAAAAAGGCGAAGTAGAATAGAAGGAGGAGTCATTCCATGAGACACCGTATGGACAGCCGGACCCTTGGCCGGTATGGCAGCCATAGAATGGCCATGTTGTCCAACATGGCGGCAAGCCTGTTCCTTGAAGAAAACATCACAACAACTCTTATCCGTGCGAAAGAGCTTCGTAGATTCGCCGAGCGCCTGATCACGCGGGCGAAAGGCGGTACTATTCACGACAGAAGAATCGTTCGTTCGAAGATGGCGCACAAAGAAGCGGCCATCAAGCTCTTCGACGATATCGCAAAGAGATACGTGAACCGTCCGGGCGGCTACACCCGTATCGTCAAAACGGGGTTCCGCTCGGGCGACAGCGCTCCCATGGCGGTCATATCTCTGGTGGAGTAATGACCGCCGTTTTATGAAGACGGATTCCAAGACGGTATGCGAACTCCGGGATGTGACGTATGTCTATCCCGGAGGGACACCGGGACGCGATCCAGAGAAAACGCCCGGGTCCGGGGGTATCTCAGGACAGACCCTTCCGGAAGCTTCCGAAGCCGTTCGACTCGCCAGACGCCCCGCGCTCTCGGGCGTAACGCTCCGGGTCCGGGAAGGGGAGTGGCTCGCTCTTCTCGGCAGCAACGGATCGGGCAAATCGACCTTGGCGAAACATCTGAACGCCCTGCTGACGCCGACGCAGGGCGATTGTACTGTTTTCGGACTGCCGACCAACGATCCGCTCAATGTTTTCGCTATACGCAGCGCCGTCTCGATGGTCTTTCAGAACCCCGAAAACCAGATCGTCGGCACGGTGGTCGAAGAAGACGCCGCATTCGGTCCCGAAAACCAGGGGATTCCGACGGAGGAGATCGGGCGTCGCGTAGAAAATGCCCTGCGCGCCGCAGGTCTTCTCGCAAAGCGCAAGAAGCCGACGTACACGCTTTCCGGCGGCGAAAAACAGCGACTTGCGGTCGCCGGAGCACTGGCGATGGACACGCCGTGCCTCGTTCTCGACGAACCGACGGCGATGCTCGATCCCCAAGGACGCCGCGAGCTGCTCGATGTGCTGCGCTCGCTTCATGAAGGAGGAAAGACGATTGTCTCCATCACTCATCGGCTGGAGGAAATACTCCACTGCGACCGTGCCGTTGTCCTCGTCGAAGGGAGAATCGCATGGGAGGGAAGCATCCCCGGCCTCTTCACGCACAGCGACTCCTTCAGAAAGTGGGGGCTGGACGCTCCTCCGCTTGTCTCCCTCTGGAAGGAGCTCCGGGCGGAGACGAACCTCCCCCTGCCCGAAGTTCCGACTCTTTCAGGAATGACGGACTCGTTATGTCGATTACTGTAGACGGTCTTTCACACACCTATCACCCCGGAACGCCGCTCGAAACACTCGCGCTTGACGACGTTTCCCTCGAATGCGGCCGGGGTGAATGGCTCTCCGTGGTCGGCCACACCGGCAGCGGTAAGTCGACTCTTGCGCAGCACCTGAACGGTATCCTCTTTCCCGAAAGAGGAACCGTTTCCATAGACGGCATGGAAGTCAGGGAGAAGAGCCCTCGTCTGCGGGATGTTCGCCGCGCGGTCGGCCTTGTTTTTCAATACCCCGAACAGCAGCTCTTCGCGGAGAATGTGCTTGAGGAGATCTCCTTCGCCCCGCGCAACTGGGGCATTCCCGAGGAAAGGATCGCCGCTCTCGCATCGTCGGCCCTTTCTCTGACCGGGCTCGACGAAACGTATTTTCCGCGCAGCCCCTTCCATCTCTCGGGAGGAGAGAAGCGAAAGGTGGCCATCGCCTCCGTTCTTTCCGGAGAGC
>LVBO01000517.1 GCA_001604435.1 Synergistales bacterium Syner_01 | reverse complement strand
CTTGTCTTGTGTTTTCGAAGCCATCTGCTATCATTCGCATGAAGGTACTCATTCTTTAAAAAGAGGGGCAGGTCGTCACAATGAGAAGATCATCGTGTGCAGCGGCGCTTTTGTTCGTGCTTCTGGCGGCTTCGTGCGCTTTCGCCGGCGCGCAGGATTTCGTGCTGGTGAACAAGACGGGGGTGGAGATCTACGCCGTCTATATCGCTCCTTCCGACAGCGAGGACTGGGAGGAGGACGTGCTCGCCGTGGAGACGCTGCCCAGCGGGAACTCCGTCAAGATCAACTTCGCTCCCGGAGCGGACGTCGAGTACTGGGACATCCGCGTGGAGGACAGCGACGGCAACGCCCTCGAGTGGTACGACTTCAATCTGCTCGAAATATCCAGGATCACTCTGCTGAAAAACGGCGAGGCCAAGTACGAGTAAGTAGGCCTCGTCATCGGCCCATGCACAAGAGGCCGTTCCCGGAACCCGAGGGCGGCCTCTTGTGTATGCGTACACCGTTATTCTTTGAAGACCTTCAGTCCTGCGTTTTTCGACTCCTTCGCCTCTATGCGGAACCGTTCCACAAGCGAACGAACCTCTCCCGCGCCCGTCGCCAGCTCGGCGGCTTCGCGCGCAATCCGTTCCGACGCGCCCGCCGTGTCCTCGGCGGCGGAGCGTATCCCGGCGAACGTCGCTGTGAGCGAGGCAATCCCGCCGCTCGCCGTCTCTATACTTGCCGTCATCTCCCTGGACGCGGTCTCCTGCTTTCCCGAGGCGTCGGCGAGATCGCGCATCAGGCCGTCCATCCGGCCGATTCTGTCGAGCGCGTCCTCAAGATCCCGCTGCGCCTCTTCCGCTGCGGCGACCGTCTCCTTCATAACGCCCCCAGTCTCGTTTGTGACCTCCATCGCCTGTTTGGTGCCGTTCTGGAGCGAGCCGATCAGCACCTCGACCTCCTTGGCGGCGTGGTTGGACTCCTCGGCGAGCTTTCGGACCTCGTCGGCCACGACGGCGAATCCCCGCCCGGCTTCGCCCGCGCGCGCGGCCTCGATGGCCGCGTTGAGCGCGAGCAGGTTCGTCTGATCGGCGATGGACTTGATGGTGTTTACGAAGCGACCGATCGACTCCACCGAGGCGGAGACGCTCCCCATGCTCCGCGCCGATTCCTCGGTCCGCGACTCGACCGTGCGGATCTTCCCGATGACCTGCTCGACCTTCTCCACCGCAAGGCGGCTGGTCTCCGATGTTGCGGAGGCGCTCCGCGCGCCCTCCTGGGCGGAAGCCGCGGCGATTTCGGCCGAGGAGGCGACCTCGCCGACCCCCGACTCGGTTCGGCGGATAGCCTCCGCGTTCTCCTCCGAGAGAGAGAAGACCGTCTCTATGGAGCTTTTGACCTCCTGCATCGAGGCGACCGTCTCCTCGGAGAGTTCCGCAAGGGACTGCGCGCTTTTCGAGAAGACCTCCGAACGGGTGAGGAGGGGGCGCAGCATCTCTTCCACTTTCACCCGCAGCAGGATGAGCGCCTGGATCATCTCCGCTATTTCGTCTTTCGCCTTCGACCGCTTGATCATCCAGAGGTCGGCCGGATTCACCGTGAAGTCGAGTTCGCTGCGGCGAACCAGCACGCGGACGACGTCGCGCAGGGGCTTGACGATCGATCGGACGACCAGCAGCATGACGATTCCGGCGACCAGAACCACTCCGAGCGCGATCAGCGACGAGACGACGCCCACTCGTTGCATTGCTTCGGCGATGTCGGCGGTCTGAAGGACCTTTTGATGTGACGCCTCGGTCAGCACGCGAAGCGAAAGCGCGTACCCCGTAAAGGAGACCGTCGCGATTCCAAGGAAAAACAGCAGGAGCATCGGCGCCAGAATCTTTCCGTACAACTTCATACACAAACCCCTCCCTGACACAGATTTGTGAATCC
>LVBO01000516.1 GCA_001604435.1 Synergistales bacterium Syner_01 | reverse complement strand
TTCGTCGCCTTTTCTATACAGTTCGAGTACGGTCCCGTCCGGTTGTTTGACTTCCATAGGAAACGGGCTGGCAGGAACTGCGAACGCGGACGAAGTGCCAAGCAGCATAAAAAACAATACTATGCACACGGTGTTTTTCATCGCATTCATCTCCTTTGGGAACGAATCCCGCAATTTACGGTGTCTTTTCGTGGATACTACCTACAGTCGGTTTCGAGATCATTTTTTTAACCTCGTTCGGCGAAACACCCTCGATGAACGGATCTGTTGTCATTTCATCAAAAAGCTTCTTGTTGAACTCAGGGTCGGTTGCCGCTTTTTCGCTGCGGACAAAAAACATTCCCTTGCCGCTGGATTCCGAAATTGCGCTGAAGGTATTCTGCACCGTGACGCCGTATTTCGTCGCAAGGTACTCGCCTTGTATTTCGAGCATCATTGCCACGGCTACGGTCCGGTCTCTCCCCGCAAGTGCGGCGACACTTTCTCTGGCCTTAAAAAGAACCAGGTACTCTCCGGGAATCACTGTCGGTTCCTGTTGAGCGGAAACAATTGTTCCTGCCGCGCCGGTTGTTGCCCAACTGCTTGCACAGGCCAGCAGGAGCGCCAATTGAAGCAGGGCGCGGACAGCATTTTTCACCATGCATCACGCTCCTTTGCCGATATTTTGAACAACCTTCTTCTTGCGGTACATAATAGCATACTCTCTCTTTTTTTGCATTTTCGGACAGCTGTTTCGATGGTCGAAACAAACCTACCACCCGCCGCCGCCGCCGCCTCCTCCTCCTCCTCCGGAAGAGCCGCCGCCGCCGGAGCCCGAGGAGGAGCCCGGGGCGACCGAGGCCGAGGCGATGGAGCTGGAAACGGCCGAGGTCACAGAGGCTATCCCCGAACCCGTATAGAACGAGGCCAGGTTCGCGCCCGTGTACCACGTCGGCTGGTAGTTCTGCTCCTTGAGCTTGTCCTCGAAGCGGTTCGCCCACGTCTCCGCGACGCCGAGCGCGAACGCATAGGGGAGGAGGGCTTCAAAGACCTCGGGAGTCTCCTCGGGAGGATTGAACATCTCCAGCCTGCGCTTCTCGGCTGTTCCCATGTACATGGCCAGTCCTTCGGCCTCCGCAAGCACTTCGTTGCCCTTCGGCGTACGGATGGTCATCAGTTCGTGGAAAACGACGATGAGCGCTGCGTTCGCCAGAGAGACAAGGGGGATGAAAATCATCCCTCCTCCGAAGACGGCGAAGAGCGAGACCGCGATGAGCAGCGCGAAGATCGCGGGGAGGAATTTTTTGAAGAGTTTCTTGAAGAAGCCGCGGTCTTCTTTAAAAGTGAGTACGGAGTGCTTGAGGAGGAATGCTGCGACGGTGAACGCGCCGGAGACTGTCCCGAGGATGACGCCGATCTCCTCCTGTTGCCCCAGGACGAGGAGCAGGCAACCGAATATCGGGATCAAGAGCCCCGAGAGCCAGAGGAGCGTGTTTTTCGAAAAGAGGTCCTTCCCGCTTTTTTTAAATTGATCTTTCAGCCGGTCGCGCGCCTTGCCGAGAATGCTGTGGTTCTCCTGCCGGAGCAGAATTTCGTTCCTTTTGTAGGCGAAGAGCGCGGAAAAAAGCGTCTTCTCCGCCCCGGAAACGGGGGCGGGGCTCTCGGTCCGCGTGAGCGCGTACGTTCTTCCGGCCAGGCGGGCGGCCAGGCCGCCGAAGAACCCCGTCGAGCCGCTGCGCTCCGCGAGCTGTTCCGGGGTCAGCTCCTGAATGACGAGGTGTCCTTTGACCGCGAGGTTCAGGATATCCGCGGCGAAGCAGGTGTTGTCCATTCCCATGCGGCGGACGTAGCGAAGGAATCCCGGCGTCCTGCCGGCCGAAGCCGAGAAGAGCGGAATGATCGTCGGCATGGGAGGGTCCTTCCCCCAGCGGAGCCAGAGGAGAGCGTACGCCATGCCGAGAAGAATCGGCAGCGCGACGATGAAGTGGAACGTGTATTTTTCGAAGAAGCGGATGTAGAACGGAATCTTGGGAGGGGTCACGATGCCCTTGGGCCAGGTATAGACGACGGTGAGCCCCTCTTTCGGTCCGAGAGGAGCGGTAGTTTCGACGCTTTTGTCCGGCAGGACGCGCGCGTCCTGTCCTTTCGCCCCCTGCCACCCCGTGTAGAACTCCACCGAGTTGAACGGCGTATCGCCGGGGATGGAGAGGGTGAAGCGCGCTTCGTCGATGGCGAAATCCCAGCCGTTGCCCGTGACGTTCCAGTAGAGTTCGTCGTGCTCCTCGAAAAAGCCGACTTGGTGCGTGGTGACGTAGGTCAGCGTGTAGGTCCGTTTGCCGAGAGGGGCGAACTCGTCCGGGTCGCCGATGTACACGCGAACTCCGTTGGAGATAGATTCGGTCTTGAAAGGCACTTCCCGGCCGTCGAGGAGCGTTCCCTTCACCTTGAAACCTACCCGCACGGTACGCCCCGAAGGGGCTGTATACGTGGTCGGGAAATCGCGGTAGATGCCCCGCCGTATCTGCCGGCCCTCGACGTTGACGGTGATGTCCTCCCGGACTTCGAGCGAGGAGTCGGCGTTGAGCGTTGCCCTTGAGGAAAAAAGAAAGATCTTCTCCTGCGCCCCGGCTGCGGGCGGCAGGAGAAGAAACGTCAGGAGCGCG
>LVBO01000060.1 GCA_001604435.1 Synergistales bacterium Syner_01 | reverse complement strand
GGCGAGGGGACGAATACGGCGGGTTCGGCCCCTCGCGGTTGTCGCGTCTCGCGAACTGGCCGACAGGCCCCGAAAGCCGGAAATCGCTCGTTTTCCTCCCCCGGACAGCATTCGCTTTTGCCTCGAAAGACCTCCTTCTGATATCATAGGATGACCATTCCAATTTCCGAAGGGGAGTGAAACACGTGCGCAACACGCGGCGATATACTCTTGTTATGTGCGTTTACCTACTGCTCGCACTCGTCCTGTCCCAAGTTTCTTCCGAAGCCGCCGTGCGGTCGGTCAAACCGTCCTACGCGCCCCACGAACCCATCGAGATCGTCTACGACAACCTTCCCGGAAGCCAGACCGACTGGATCACGCTTGCTCCCCGGGCAAACGCCGACGACCGATACGGCGAGTGGTTCTACACCGGGGGCATGCGTTCAGGCAGCCATATCTTCGCCGGACTGCCCGCAGGAGTCTACGAAGCGCGGGTGTATCACGACTGGCCTGCGGGCGGATACGTTGTACAGGAGCGAGCCGCCGTATTCGTCCAGGAGGCGGCTCCGCAGCAGCCCGGCCCGGCGCTCGTCGAGATTCCTCCGGTTCCTCGCCCGGAACCTCGTCCCTCTCCCGTCCCCGAACCCGTCGAGGTCATATGGTCCGCATCCGGACAGGGAACGCTTTTCGCACCCGGGCACGGCAGCCACAACTATCGGATTCACGAGCTGGACGCCAGACGCTTCCTCAACGGAGGCACGCTGATCGTCGACGTCCGTATCGGCTCGGGGCAAAGCTCGGGGTCCGTCGACCTGTATGGCGACGGTCAGCCGCTCGCGACCTCGGGAGTGCCGCAGGCCCTTGCGAGCGCATGGGATCTGCCTCCGAACTCGAACCGGCGCATCACGCATGTTTTCAGGAAAGGACAGATCTTCCGTCTCTGCTTCGAAGGAAACTGGGGATCGCCGCAGGGCGCCACCAACACCTATACGTACAGCGCGACCATCAAACCCGTGCAGGATCACGAGCCGCTGCTCCCTCCCCTCCCCGAGCGTGAAACGCCGAACGACGCTCCGTCCGAAAACACGCGGAACCGGTACGCTGCGGAGACGCTCTGGCGGCAGGCGGTGCTGCTTCAGCAGCAGAAACGATACGAAGAGGCGCTGGCGAAGTACAGGGAAGGGCTCGCGCTCTTCCGCGATCCGCTGATCGCGGAGCATACGGAGGCGATGGAGGGGTGCATCGGACGTCTGAACACCCTTCCGGATATCCCCGCCTCCCGTCCGGAAGCGGCGGAATACGAGATCTTCAACAACTGGAACAAGGCGGGGGTGGTGATCAACCCCTCCGGGCCTCCCTCGCCGACGCGCTTCACGATCTCCAGGCCGCACATGATCACCTACATCAACACGTACCACTACTTCAACAACGGAACTCCGGCCGGAAGCATCACACTCGTCCACCAGGACGGCACGCTCTACGGACCGTGGCCCGCGACCGGAAGCGACGGACAGGGGGGCGTGCGGAACGCGATATGGGAGACAACCCCGCAGGCGACGCTGAAAGCCGGGACGTACACCGTCTTCGACTCGCACCCGCCGACGTGGTCCCACAACGCGCAGTCCGATCTGCGCGGCTTCGTTCTCGTGAAAGGACGCGCCGCCCCCTAGCGCCCCTCTCGCTCTCGTACATTTCCGAAAGGAGAAGACGGCATGCGCACACTCTCGACTTCAACAGGATACTCCAGGAGCCTCGACGCTTTTTTCAAACACCCGACTACCGACGCCGCGATGCTCTTCCTCATCTCGGCGTCGGTAGTCGCGGCGGTGGGATCGCTCCTTTTCGACCACGAAGCGCTGGAGAACCTGAACATCTTCTTCTCCGCCCTCTTCGCGGCGGAGCTGACGGCGCGCTACTTCACCTACGCCGCGAACAAGCGCGAGTACTTCGCCGACTGGTGGATGGACTGGATCGCCACCATTCCGTGGGATCTGTTTCTCTTCTTCCTCTTTCCAGGAGGGGGCGCGACGATGCTCCGCCTGCTCCGCCTGCCGAGGATCTTCCGCCTGCTCCGCTTCCGCAGCCTGAAGAAGTCCGACGCGGCGCGTCTGCTCTCCTACCGCTTCCGGCGACTGCTCGAAGTCTCCATCTTCCGGCAGATACTGACGATGCTCCTCGTCTCCCTCGTCTTCGTCTGGATCTTCGCCGCCGTTCTCGACAGCCTCGGCGTGCGTTCGGAACACGGCGACAATTTCTGGTTCTCCGTCATCACCATGATCAGCTCCGACAGCATCTTCGAAGTTCACGAACAGGAGGCGCTGGTCAAAGCGCTCGTTCTGCTCCTCTCGTTCATCGGAATCGTGCTCTTCAACGGCATCCTCATCGCCATCATCATCGGCAAGCTGATGGAACGGCTGGACGAGTTGAAGCAGGGGAGGGGCGACGTCCGCGAGAAGGGGCATATCGTCCTGCTCGGCTGGAACGAGTGCATCCCGCACATCGTCGACGAACTGGAGACCTACTGCGTCTCGGAACGGAAACGACAGATCAAGGTGGTGGTGATGCGGGAACACCCTCCGGAATCTCCCGACCGGATCGTCGAGTCCAGACCGCACGTCGAGGTGATCTCGCGCACGGGCAGCTTCCAGAACGCCGAGGCGCTGGAACGCATCTCCGCGCATAAAGCGTCGGCCGTGATCGTCCTCGGCGGAGAGACCGCGGACAAAAAGCTCTCCGAGCGCCTGAACGACCCCATCGTCACGAGGACGCTCGTCGCGCTGGAGACGCTTCTCGACGCCAAGCAAAGCGAGACAAGCTCCCCGGTCATCGTACTGAACTACCTCGATCTCAGCAGAAGCTGCCATGTCACGAAGTTTCTGCGCCCCTTCGGCAACCGGAGCACGAAGGTCTTCTTCAATCCGCTCTTCTTCACCGGCAAGCTGATCGCATCCATGTGCGTCAACCCCTACTCCGAGGATATATTCAACGAGCTGCTTACCGCGGAGGGGAACGAGTTCCACTTCGTCCGCCTGCCCCCGGACGCGCCGACGCTCTGGCGCGATCTGATGAACGCCTTTCGGAAATCCGTCCCCGTCGGATACAGAAACGCGGAGGGCGAGCTGCGCATGGTTCCGCTCCCCGACGAACGGCTGCCCGACTGCGCGGAAGTCGTCGTCCTCGGCGAAAACTCCTACGACGCCTCCCTCTTCGCTCCGTCGCCGCGAGAACCGCGAGAGAGGGAGCGGGCGCCCTCCTCGCGCTGCGACGCCGTCCCTCCATCGGGAACGCTCGTCGTCGTGGGCGTCAACCCGCAGCTTCCGTTCATCGTGGAGGAGACGTGCTCCCTAGGCATGACGGTCTTCATCGTCGACAACCAGACGGAGGACGAATTCGCCGCATGGTACGCAGAATACTCCAGGACGCCGCTTCCCGAAACCGTCGTCTTCCGCGAGTGCCGCTTCCGCTCCGAAAGCGAAGTGCGGTCGGCCATCGACATCGCCTCGGCGGACAGGATCATCCTTCTGGCCGACGGGCACCTGCTGGACGCCGCCACACCCGACCAGATCGACGCGGAAACCGTATCGAAACTGCTGATGCTCGGCCACATGATCGAAGAGCAAGGGCGGGAGAACATCCACCTGATCGTCGAGACGCTCACCGTGGACTCCGAGGTGGTGGTGCGCAACATCAGAAACTGCTCCAACGTCATCGGCCCGCTGACCATCGGCCGCCTGCTGACCACCTTCACCCTCCAGCCCGAGTTCGAGGCGCTCTTCCGGACGATCATCCAGTACGGCGAGATCGACATCGCCTGCCGCCCGGCGAAAGGCGCCGTCCCCGGCTGGAAGCCGGGCGAGACCACCTTCGGCGACCTGCTCGCGGGAGCGCATAACGGATGCGTCCCGCTGGGGTGGGTTCGCCCGGCGAGCGAAGGAAAGGACGGAAAGATGCGCCGGACAGCGCCCGCAGTGGAACTGAATCCGCCGAAGAGCGCGCCGGTACCGGAGGGCTCGGAGATCGTGTTTTTGCACCGGCAGAACGGAGGTTAAGGACGGGCTTCTCTATTGTTCGGAAAAAACGGAACCCGATGCCATCGTCGCCGACATCGGGTTCCTAAAAATTCTCTTTTCATAAAAAGGAGCCGTATGCTCTCGGACCGGTTCGATCATCGAAAGTCAGGCGCTTCAACGTTCAGCTTTTTCACCCATCCGACACCCTTAGATGATCCCCTTGCTTCTCAGAGCCTCCATGCTGATTTCCCGACGAAACGCCGCGTCCTCTCTTTTCACGATTTCGAGATTGGTGGCAAAAAACCACACGTCGCTCCCCTTTTCCACATAACCGACATACCACCCCTGTTGAGGAGTCACTCGGAGAGCCCAACCGGTTTTCGCCCGAATCGTAAAATCCGGTTCTTCCTGGACGATCATGATTTTTTTCAAACGGTCCAGGCTGTCCTTGCCGCATGGAAGCGTTTCGGCGTAGACCTTCTTGAGGAAACGAATCTGCTCTCGTACCGAAATTTCAAGATCACCATCCAGCCAGAACGTCGTTACATCGGGGCCGGTCTTTTCATTGCCGTAACCGAAAAGCGAGAGGTACTCCCGGTACCTCCGGTCTCCTACGCGCTCGGCCAGTTTCTGATAGAACCAGACGCACGTAAGAGGGAAAGCCGTCGAAAGACTCTGATCTTTGTTCCAGAGGGGAGAACCTTTTTCTTGCCCATCCCACGCTATGATCTCGTTCTCGTCTTCGATCTCTCCCGCTTCCAGAGCAATCAGCGTATTCGGAATTTTGAACGTGGACGCGGGGGTGAAACGAGTTTCGGAGCGTTCCCTGTTGTGGACGAATTCGGTGGCTCCGTCGAGCGACGAGATGACGATGGTCCCTTCCACACCACGGTCATGGAAAAGTCGCGCCAGATCGGGATCGTCCGCGCAGGGGGGCATCGCGCCTGAAACACCAGAAAAAAGAAGGAAAGCAAACGATACAACGAATTTCAGAACGTTCTTCGATCTCATGGTTCTCTCCTCCCATCGCGAGTCGCGTTCAGTGTATACGGTATTTCATACTTGTTGTAGAGGCGGAGACGGAGGAACTGCACGATCTCTTCGATTTCTTCCGGCGTTCTGTCGGCGCAGTTCTTCGGACGCCGGGAGGAGCTTGCTCCAAGGTTCTTCGTTGTCATGCCGCTCCCGGCGTTTTATCCACTTGTAAAGCCAGGCTTTCGATCTTCCGAGCGAAGCGCAGATGGATTCGGGCTTTTCGCCATTGCGAAAGCGTTGCACGGCCATAACTCTCCGCTGTTCTTCCTTGCTTTTCACGGGTTCCACCTCGATAATACCAGGATACCCGTGAAGATGCAGCAAAACCGGGACTACCGCAAGAAAAACTTTTGTCAACGACGTCCTGGCACGAAAATCAATCTACGATGTCTTGGCACTCAACACTTGGAATAGTAGTTGATCAGACTTCCGGAGCAAATTATATCCGCCTCTTCACGAGAAAGAACGTTTACTTTTAAAACGACGGGCGATAGAGTATCGCCTCCGACGAGAAATCCGGTCGTCTCTTCCTCTCCGGCCAGTATTTTTTCCCGGATATCGGGGATAAAGAGATACTCTTCCCTGCGGAATCGCCGCAGCATCTCCTCGTCGACGGTGAAAGGAATCATTCCCCAGTTGACCAGATTCGACCTGTAGCGTTGCGTCCCGTACTCCACACAGATGTTGGCCAAACCGCCAAGAACCTTCTGACAGGACGCGGCCTGTTCCCTGGCCGAGCCATCTCCCGGCTTTATCGAACACACGACGCTACCGAACACGGTCTCTTCTACGAATCGGTCGGTCGACGCGCTGCATGCGATTTTCACCATCTTGTCGACAAAGGGGACCAGTTCGGCGTCGACGATCCCCTCCCGGCGCTTCCCTTCCATCGCTTGCATGCTTTTGGCGCTGCCTACATACAGGGGATCCCTACGGGAAAGGGTGAAATCGGCCATGCGTTTCGGGTTCGAACGATAGGACGCCGCGTCTCCCGAAGGGATAAGCTCGTCGGTGGTGGTCACCGGATCGAGAATTACCGAAGCGACCTTGAGCAGAACATGTTTTCCCAGAGGAATCATCTCCGGCCAATCGGTAATGTTCGGGCCGAAACGCAGTTTCGTTTCCGCTTTCGCTCGCCCGAATCCGTTATAAACGGTGCGTTCGTACGCGCCGCCGTCGAAATGATACTTCTGTTCGGACTCGTCGAAATCTATCTCCGCTGCGGACGTCAGATATCCTTCGTTGATGGCCGTAGCGGCGATGGAACGAGCGTCCATGAGCGCGACGGAAGCCATCTGCAGCTCTTTCGGTTTGCTTCCTTCCCTGTTCGCGAAATTCCGTGTGGTATGACGAGCCGCAAGAGATCCGTTCGCAGGAACATCTCCCGCGCCGAAGCAAGGACCGCAGAAAGCCGATTTCAGCAGAACCCCGGCTTCTATGAGATCGGTGACTGCGCCGATCTTGATCAGTTCCGCGAGCACGGGAACGCTTGCCGGGTAGACGCTCATGGAGAAATAGTTTTTCGGAATGCTCTTCCCTCTCATGATACGCGACACGTGAAGCAGATTTTCGAAAGTCCCGCCGGAGCATCCGGCGATTTCGGCCTGGTCGACGCGTAAACGACCGTTTCCAATCTTGCTCCGAAGATCCAATTTCAGCGCCTTGTTCTCTATCTGCTGCGCAGCCTCTTGTTCCACGCGGGCCAGAATGTCCTCCGCGCCATCATTGAGTTCCCGTATCGAATACACATTGCTCGGATGAAACGGAAGCGCGATCATAGGTTCTATCTTTTCGAGATCGACGATAACGGCGCCGTCATAACATGCGAAATCCGACGGGGCTAATTTTTCATAAGCCTCCGGTCGGCCGTGGATATCGAAATATTCCTTAACTTTGTCGTCGGTGAGCCATACGGAGGAGAGACACGCGGTTTCGGTCGTCATGACGTCGATTCCGTTACGAAAATCCATGGACAAATTTTTAACGCCGGGACCGACAAACTCCAATATTTTGTTTCTGGCGAAACCCGATTTGAAAAGCTCTTTGACGAGGACCAAAGCCACGTCCTGAGGCCCGACGCCGTGGGAGAGCTTCCCCTTGAGATAGACGCCTACGACCTTCGGCATTTTTATATCGTAGGTTTTTTCCAGAAGCTGTTTTACCAATTCGCCTCCGCCTTCGCCCACGCCGAGAGTGCCCAGCGCTCCGTACCGAGTATGGCTGTCCGACCCAAGCACCATGCGGCCGCATCCGCCGAGCATTTCCCTTGCATAGGAATGGATAATCGATTGGTTGGCCGGAACGAAAATACCGCCGTATTTCTCGCAGGCGGACATTCCGAAGACATGGTCGTCCCTGTTGATGGTGCCGCCCACTGCGCACAAACTGTTGTGACAGTTCGTCAGTACGTATGGGAGCGGGAAGCGCTCCAGTCCGCTGGCTCGCGCCGTCTGGACGATGCCGACGTAGGTCAGATCGTGGGAGATCAGCGAGTCGAATTTGAGCTTAAGGGAATCACCGTCCGAGGTGTTGTGTTTCTGCAAGATCGACCACGCGATCGTCCCCTTTCTACCGTCCTCGACGGAAAGATTCATAGGCCCGGCCGTCGAGCCGCCCGTCGCCCCGCTTTCCACCGCTCTGCCGTCCGATATCAGCGTTTCGCCTCGACAGAGCCACACAAGACCTTCCAAAGTACGAATCAAAACGATACCTCCATTAGGTAAAATTCAGCCGCCTCGGGGCGCCGTATGAAACCCTTACGCGAGGTCGGGCAGGCTTCCCTGCGAGTCGATGGAGAGAATCGCATCCATCAGCCTGAACGCCCTTTCCGCGCCGAATGCCGTCTCGGCCGATCCAAGAAACTTTTCTCTCTCCCGACAGGAAGAGAGGGGAACGCCGGCGCTTCCCGACATATCGTCCACCTGATGGACAAGCGCCGCCCCGTCGTCGAAAAGAACGGTCATTCGGCTTCCCCATCTTTTGGGGTACCGTTCCGTGAAAAGCGGATCGCTCTTCACTTCGGTGCTTTCCGCTATGCGGCGCACAAGAGGGTCGTTTAGGACATCGGATGAAAACTGCGCCTGCGTCACCCTGCCGCAGACGAACGCCGCCGCACATGCGAACGGGATGCTGAATTTGGCTTCCACGCCGCTTCTCGGGTAATTCGTGAAACCGCACTGCAGCACTCCCACGTCGTAGGTATCCACAGTGACTCGGCGTATTCGCTCCGGAGCGAAGCCGGGGCGCTCTCGGAGCGCCAGGGCGGCGTCGATGGCATGATGCGTCGTTCTGCAGCACGGATAGGGTTTCTTGTCCATTCTGAGAATTTCATACCGTTCTCCCAGTCCGTCCGTCAGTACGGACATATCGAAGGAGTCGCTCACCGCCCTGTATAACCCTCCGTCCTCGGCATCGAGGATATGAGCCGGCCCGGTCATGCCGCCTCTGGCCAGAATCGCCGCCGACAGACCGTTTACGGCGGCACGGGCCGGATGCAGCTTTTTACAGGTAGCCCCCTCGGCCAAGAAAGCCCACAACCCCGACGACTGTGTACCGGCGATGCCGAAAGCGGAAAGCATCCGCTCTTTCTCCAGTTTCAGAAGAACGCCCGCCGCCGCCGCCGCGCCGAAGGGGCCGATGATACCGGTCGTATGCCATCCCCGCCTCCTGTTGCTCGACACATCCATGGCCATCCCCACTCTGGCCATTACTTCGTATCCGACGACGACCGCCTCGAGAAAACGACGCCCGTCCGCGCCAAGAGCATCCGCAAGCGTCCAGGCCGTCGCCACGACAACGGCGCCTACGTGAGATTTCGACTCCGTGTGGACATCGTCGAGTTCCAGCGCATGTCCCATGACGCCGTTCAGCATCAAGGCGGAAAACACGTTGCTCCGTCGCCCCTGCCCCCACACCGCCGCATTTCTCCCGTCGCTCTTCGAAGCCCAACGCTCGATTTCTTCGACAAGAGACGGTATCTCTCCGTCGCGCGTCGCTCCGAGAGCGGATCCCACACTGTCCAACACGCAGTACCTCGCGGCGGCGAGCACTTCTTCCGAAACACCGTTCAGGGAGAAGTCGCGTGCATATTCGGCAAGCCGTTTCATTTCGTCCATACCGTACCCCTCGCTTCTTCTCCCCCTCAAATATCGAGAGATTTATACTTTTCGATGTAGTTCAGAAGCCCTCCTTCGTCGATGATCTTGATCTCCTTCTCCGAAAGAACGAAAGGCATCAGAAATTCAGGGTCGTCGGGCTTCTTGACGACACGGTTCTCTACATCCACGAGCAGAGTTTCTCCGTCCGCGATCCTGTCTGTATCGCATTCGATGAGCAACATGCCGTTGTTGATAGCATTGCGGTAAAAAATCCGACCGAAAGATTTCGCCAGGACCGCTCCGACTCCGGCGATATTGATGATGATGGGAGCGATCTCCCTGCTGGAGCCGCATCCGAAATTTTCGTCGGCGACGATGAAGTCGTCTACCCGGACGTTCTTGGCGAATTCCGGACGCGAATCTTCAAGAACATGCTTCGCATATTCGTTCGGGTTGGATCGCAGGGAGATCAATCTTCCCGGAGCGATGGAATCGGTACTGACATTGCTTCCGAACTTCCATGCACGTCCTTCTATACTTTTCCTAATCATATTTCCGGCCTCATTTCTTAATATGTAAAAAAATATCCTTATTCCATAACTTCCCTGGGATCGGTAATATGTCCCGTCAGCGCCGTCGCCGCCGCCGTTGCGGGACTCGACAAATAGATGCTCGCGGATGGATTGCCCATACGGCCTTTGAAATTCCTGTTCTGCGTCGCGACGACGACCTCGCCGTCGCCCGGAATTCCCTGATGCACCCCCATGCACGGCCCGCAGTTAGGAGCCTCGATCATAGCTCCCGCCTCCGCCAAGGCGAGGAACGTTCCGTCGCGGAGACACTCTTTGTAGACGTGCGCAGAATTCGGGATGACCAGAAGTCGCACGCCCTTCGCCACCTTTTTGCCCTTGAGAATTTTCGCTGCGATGCGCATGTCCTCCACGCGACCGTTGGTACAGCTTCCGATGAAGACCAGGTTGACTTTTTCATTCTTGCAGTTTTTCGCCAAGTCCACGTTCTCCACGTAATGAGGTTTCGAGACCAGCGGTTCCAATATGGACGCGTCGATATCGATCACGCGCTCATAGTTCGCCTCTTCGTCTCCGCGGATCTCCCGATAGGCGTCTTCGCGGCCGAGTTCAGCCAGAAAGGCTCTCGTATGCTCGTCGGTTTCCATAATAGCGTTCTTCGCTCCGACATCGACCCCCATACTGGTGATACTCAGCCGCGACTCCATACTGAGCGAGGCGATGGTATCGCCGCGAAACTCCAGAGATTTATAGATAGCTTGATTCGACTTGATGATACTTGCCACCTTCAACATAATATCCTTCGAATAGACTCCTTTCGGAAGCTTTCCGTTGACATTGATCCTGAAGGTTTCAGGCACCTTGATCCATGTTTTTCCGAACCGGGTGACGGCCACCATATCGGTGGAACCGCATCCGGTGGCGAAACAGCCGAAGGCGCCGTGGACGGTGGTGTGCGAATCTCCCACTATACAGACCGTCCCGCACTCGAGGAAGGACTCGTAAACATGGGCATGGACGTGCCCCGTGCCGCCTTCTTCCCAATGGCACCCGTGTTCGTGGGCGAAGCGGCGAGTCAGGGCATGTTCGTTCGCCATTTCCCGAGTCGGCTCGGGGCCGAATTCGTTTGCGAAAAGAAGCTTCTTCGCGTCGAACACCGGATCCTTCGAATAGTTCCGTTCGTCCATCAAACGAACGAGCAACGGCCCGGAACCGTCGTGCAAAGCTGCGAAATCCACGTTGACGATCACGGTTTCTCCGGCTTTCACCGGATATCCCACATTCTTGCTCAGTACCTTTTCGGCCAGAGTTTGTCCCATTACGTCCGCCTCCATGTTGTCTGAAATGTCTTTTCACAATCTCACTAAAACGAAAGAGCGCGCGCCGTTCTTCGCGAATGCGGGTCCGTCACGCCCGAAACTGCCGAATCAGGGCAGACACATCCGCTGCGGTCATCTTTTCGAAGTTCCGGATCGCGTCCACTATCTTCGCCTTCTTTTCGCTTGCGAGAATAGTATCTACATTGTTGTCGAACTTGACGATCACCTCGTCCATGGATATAGGATTCTGCGGTGTTCCAAGTTCATATTTCTGCTCCGCCACGTAACTCTTCCCATCCGTCGTGGTTATCTTCAACCATCCGGGAAAATATCCAGGATGACTTTTCTCCTCGTCGGAAATACATTGGACTTTATCCATTAAAGCCTGCACCTCGGCGTCCTCCGCGTACCGCATATCTATTTCCCAAGGACTCATCCTGTGTTTCAGAGCGGTCACGGCCAAAACGTAAGGAAGGCTGAAGCGCATCATATAGTCGGTCCGTGGTCGGACTTTCTGTTCTCTAGGAGCGCACACGATGTGGTAACACCGGGGTTCGATACGGCACTCCATAGAAGCGATATCTTCGGCGGCGACGGCATGCTCCTTCCGGAGCCGGAGCATGCATCCGATGAAGGAGTGGATCATATGGCAGACGGGATACATCTTGAACGTGATCTCAGGAGTGTGCCAGAATGTCCCGAGATTCGAAAACGCTTCCTCTAGACCGTCGGTCGTTCCAATATGAGTTTTCCAGAGCCCGAAACCTCCTTCGAGAACTTCCGAAGGTCCGGAAAATCCCTCTTTCGCGAGACAAAGGGCATATATCGCACTGTGGGCTCCCCATCCCGGATGTATTTTTTTCACCCACGAGCCGTCGTGCAGAAATTCCTGAAGCGCCGCGGCTTGACTGCCGCAGATTCCAAAGGCGTTCACGGCCGCTTTCGGCGAGACGGCCATGAGCTTCGCGGCGACGCACACGGCTGCGAAAGGGGCGAGTATGCCGGTGCCGTGGTATCCTACATCGTGGAATCGCCCCTTCGCCGCCAAAGCCAATCGAACGATGACTTCCCAACCGACTACGATCGCTTCCATAATCATTTCGCCCGACGCCCCCGTATACTCACCGACGGAAAGCGCCGTACTCACGACGGAAGCGCTGGGATGGACGATGCCGCCGACGTGAGTGTCGTCATAGTCCGCTCCGTGGATGAGAGCCGCATTGTACAAAGCCGCATCGGCGATCGAAGCCTTCGCGTCCGTCGTCCACAACGTTGCCTGCGGAGCGGAACCGAAAGCTTGAACAACCTTCCTGACGGCTTCGGCGTGCTTCAGGTCCCGACACGAGAGGGCGACGCCGAAAGTGTCCAGAAGAAGCATCTTTCCGTGTCGAATCACTTCCTCGGGAACATGCTCCAATTTCAAGGAGAGAGCGAAATCGACAATTCTTTCGGAGAGTTTTGATAGTGTATTCGTCAAAGCATCCAAATCCTTTCTCCATCTAATTTGAATATTTATTTAATTTTACTATGCGAGAAAAATAAGTCATGAAAAGGGGCACACT
>LVBO01000515.1 GCA_001604435.1 Synergistales bacterium Syner_01 | reverse complement strand
AGTGGAGAGCGGCTACTACGAAAAGAAGCTGAACGCGGAAAAACTGTACCAAGTCTACCGGACGGCGATTCCGCAGGTGCTCGACTACCTTCGGTCGGAGATCGAGTTCGTCCGCGAACGTCTGCGCGGAGACGAAACAGCGCTGGAGCTGGGCGCGGGCTACGGCAGAATCATGAAAGAGCTGTCCCCCTCCGTGCGGCGGATCACGGGCATCGACGTCTCGGAGCAGTCCGTCGCGCTCGGAAGGGAATATCTCAAAGACCTCGCCAACTGTACGATAGAAACGATGGACGCGCACACCATGGCGTTCGACGAGACGTTCGACGTCGTGCTCTGCCTGCAGAACGGGCTATCGGCCATGAAGGGCGATCCGGAGAACCTCGTCCGCCGGTCGTTGCGCGTGCTCGCGCCCGGAGGGACGGCCTTCTTCAGCAGCTACAGCCCCAAATTCTGGGAGCACCGCCTGGCGTGGTTTCAGGAGCAGGCGGAAAAGGGGCTGCTCGGAGAGATCGACATGGAAAACACGGGAAACGGCCGGATCGTCTGCAAGGACGGCTTCACCGCGACCACGTTCGACCGGGAGGATATGGAGCGATTGGGAAAATCCTCGGGACACCCCTACCGGGTGGAGGAAGTGAAGGACTCGAGCATCTTCCTGATACTGCGCAACGAAGCTCCGCGCTCGTGAAGCGCGCGGCGCCTCATGCGGGCTCTTGAGATCATCATGAAATAGGAGGGGGTACGAATGCACCGGACACCGCCGGTCGAAGAGGGCTTCATCCCGTTCAGGGGGTTTAAAATCTGGTACCGCGTCGTCGGAGAGCGCGAGGAGCCGGGGAAACTACCGCTTCTCTGCCTGCACGGCGGCCCCGGCGCGCCGCACGACTATCTCGAACCGCTGGAGGCGCTGGCCGCAGACGGACGGAGAGTCTTCTTCTATGATCAGCTGGGGTGCGGTAATTCGGACCGCCCGAGCGCCCCGTCGATGTGGACGGTCGAGCTGTTTCTCGAAGAACTCGGCGTCGTGCGGAAAGCCCTCGGACTGGATCGCGTCCACATCCTGGGACAGTCCTGGGGCGGCATGCTCGCGATGGAACACGCCCTCACGCGGCCGTCCGGACTGGCGAGCATGATCCTCGCCGACTCCCCCGCCAGCATGCTTCAGTGGGTCTCCGAGGCGAACCTCCTGAGGGCGGCGCTTCCCCCCGAAACGCAGCGGACGCTTCTGCAGCACGAAGCCGCCGGGACCACGGACGCTCCCGAATACCAGGAGGCGATGAACGTCTTCTACAAACGCCACCTCTGCCGCCTCGATCCGTGGCCCGAGTGCCTCCACAAGGCGTTCGAGAAGACGGGCTTCGAAGTCTACACCTCCATGAACGGGCCGAGCGAGTTCCACGTCACCGGCAAACTCAAGGAGTGGGACATCGTGGAGCGCCTTCCGGAGATAGACGCGCCCGCGCTCGTCATCGGCGGCCGCTACGACGAGGCCACGCCCGCCATCACCGAAACGGTGCATCGCGGCATACGCGGCTCCGAATGGGTGATCTTCGAGGAGAGCGCGCACATGCCGCACCTTGAAGAGACGGAGCGCTACCTGCGCGTGGTCGGCGACTTTTTGAACAGGAACGAGGCGCGCCTGTAGCGCGCAACACACTCAAGGAGGGGACATCATGCATGAGGAAACGAGCTTCAAAGAGCCCAACAAGACGCTTGCCGCGGTGTGCGGCCTATACTGCGAGGCGTGTTCTCTATACATCGCCACGAAGGAGGACCCGGCGCGGCTGACGGCGCTGGCGAAGAGGTTTCAGCTTCCGGAAGAGGAGATGCGCTGCACCGGCTGCCGCTCGGAGAAGCGGGGCCCCTACTGCAAAACCTGCGAGATGTCCGTATGCGCCGCCGAACGGGGAATCGACTTCTGCGGCGACTGCGACGAATACCCCTGCGACACGCTGAAAGCCTTCCAAGCCGAACGCCCGCACCGCGCCGAACTGTGGGAGGACCTGGAGCGGATCCGCGACGTCGGGTACGCGCAGTGGATGACGGAAAAACGTACGCACTACGCCTGTCCGCAGTGCGCAACCCTCAACTCCGCCTACGACCTGAAGTGCCGGAAGTGCGGCGCTGAGCAGAGCTGCGGCTTCACCGCCAAGCACAGAGAGGCCGTGGAAGAAGCCCTGAAGCGGGTGCGATAGAATCCGCCGATTCGGGCGACGATTACTGCGAGCACCGCCGTCGAGCGCCGTTGTTTTTTGCACGGAGCTCTTCGGCGGTGCTCGGTTCTTTCCGGCGGGATACGTATTACGGAATCGAGCAAACCAACAACAGCGCGCAAAACGCGCTCCAGCACAACGTCGACAACCTCCTGAACAATCCATCCGCCCATTTTCGGACACTAGACCGTCTCTGCAACCGCTCCCATCGCTCTCTCCCTTTGCACGAAGACTCCTCCGCCCCGCCTCAAGAAATCATGCGCCAAACACGAATTTCCGTCACGAACCCGCAAGATCGAACTAAACGACACCCCGTCGGGTCATTTGGAAAGGATACCTCCGCCTGTTTCCACGCCCTCCATGAATCGTTTTTCTTTCTCTTCCTTGACAAGAGAGCGGATGAAATGATAGTATCACGGAAAATATCATAAATAATATTTACTATCAGTGGCCGCTTCAAATTCCGGAACTAGGGGAGGTGAAACCGCTTCGTCGACTCGCAAGACCATGTTCGACATTCGAAAAAGGGAAGGGAGAAGGTGCGATGGAAACGGGACAAACAGCGTTGGGAATGCGGAAACGATTGATCGGTACGTGCATCCTCTTTGCGATGGCGGCAGCTTTTTTCTATTTTGCGGTGTATCGGGTGTATACGGGCGCGGCGGTGCTGGATACGCAGTCGGCCTTTGCGGTCATGGCGTTGTTCATAGTTCTGGGAGAGGTTATCTCGACGAAAACCAGGGCGTTTCTGCCCGCCATGTTCATCAGCGCGACGCTGTTCGTCCTGGGATTTTGGACATTCGTGCCCAAGGACGTGCTTGCTCGCGCCGGAATCGCGCCGAACATGCCGGGGTTTCTCGTGATGATGATGGTCGTCCATCTGGGCACCATGTTGAATCTGCAGCAGTTGAAGGAACAGTGGCGAACGGTCGTGATCACGCTGGCGGGCATGCTGGGGATTCTGGTTCTCGTTCTTTCGGTAGGAACGGCTTTTCTCGGGTTCAGGCTCTCCGCCATCGCCGCGCCGCCTCTGACCGGCGGCTTCGTGGCCGCCTTGATGATGCAGGAGGCCGCGAAGGGCGACGCCTATCTGGTGGTTCTGGCCATGGCGGTGTATGTCCTTCAGGGGTTTGTCGGCTACCCGCTGACGAGTCTCTGTTTGAAGAAAGAGTCCCGTTCGATCCTGAAAAAGATTCGCGCCGGGGAAGAAGCCCCCGAACTCGAAATCGACAAAAGAGAGCGTAAAGGTGTCGAAAACAGCGATACGGGACGTTTCTTTCCCGACATTCCCGAGAGGTACAAGACGGCCACGACGACTCTTCTCCAGATGGCGCTTCTGGTCGTCGTGTCGGGGTATTTGGAGACCCTTTCACGGGGGTACGTGTCCAAGTTCGTCTGGGCGCTGCTCGTCGGCGTGGCCGCCGGGCAGATGAAGTTCATCGATCCCGAGCCGCTGGTCCGTTCCCGGAGCATGGGGTACGTCTACACGACCATCATGATGTTCGTTTTCGCCGGGTTGAGCGGCGTCACGCCGGAAATTCTGAAGAAACTCATCGCGGATTTCGCTTTTCTCATCGTGATCGCAACGGTTGGAATCGCGCTGTTTTCGATCCCCGTGGGCCGGAAGCTGGGATTGAGCACGCCGATGTCCTTCGCGCTGGGGCTGGGGTCGATCGCCGGAGGCTTCCCCGCGAGCTACGTGTTGAGCGTCGAGGCGGCGAGGGTGATGGCGGAGAACGAGGAGGAGTACAAGCTCCTCGAGAATCATCTGCTTCCGAAGACGCTGG
>LVBO01000514.1 GCA_001604435.1 Synergistales bacterium Syner_01 | reverse complement strand
TCGAGCCGGACCGGTTCGACGACGAAATACTTCTCGCCGTCGATACGCCGCGCGGGCTTGTTGTACTCCTTGGCTGTTCCCACCCCGGAATGAAAAATATGCTCGACGCGGTTACGGCGCGCCTGCGGAGGCCAATTCTCGCGGTGCTCGGCGGTACGCATCTCGTGGAGTCGAAAGGGGAGGGGCTTGAACGCTCCCTCGCCTATCTCAATGACGGCAACATCAAAATCGTCGGAGTGAGCCACTGCACGGGAAAGGAAGCCGTGGAACGTCTTCGGGCGTCGAACGCCGGTTTCTTCCATAACGTGACCGGCAGCTCGCTTATCGTCGAATAATCTTTCAGGCTTTCCGAAGCCGAAGCGTCCGAAGGGCTCGGCGGCTTCTGTAAGACACCATATATCTGAAGGAGGTTGTAAAAAGATGTGTGCTCTGAGAAAAAGTTGTTGGGTATTGCTGCTGGCGGTATTTGTCCTTGGCGCGTTCGCGCCCGTTTCCGTCGAAGGCGCCGAGGCGCCGAAGAAGATCGTCTGGCGTTCCTCGGGCCACGGTCCCGCATCCGATCCGTCCCAGATTTATCATGATATGCTCTGCAAGGCCATCACCGAAGCTTCGGGCGGCCGTCTGGAGATCAAGCCGTTCGTCGGCGGCTCCATCGTCCCCGCCTACAAGGAGCTCGACGCGGTTCACGAGAACGTGCTTCAGCTGTGCTACACCTGCCCGATGTACAACCTCGACAAGTGGTCCGCGGCGGGCCTGATCAGCTCCCGGCCCGGCGCGTTGGCTGGAGAGGCTCTCCGGACGTGGTTCAACTACGGCGGCGGCGCCGATCTGATGAACAAGATGATGGAAGGGTACAACGTCATGACCTTCCCCGGCGCTCTTTCCCCGCTTCCTGAAGAGGTGTTCTTCCACTCCAAGAAGAGGATCGACAGTCTCGAAGATCTGAAGTCGATCAAGGCCCGCTGCATGGGCGACGGCGGCGAGATTCTGAAGAGAATGGGCATGGCCACGGTCATCATCCCCGGCGGCGAACTTTACGAAGCAATGAAGCGCGGCACCATCGACGCCTTCGAGTACTCCACGCTTGCCTCCAACTGGAACATGCACTTCAACGAGGTCGCGGACTACGTCTACCTCTCCCCGGTGCGCGCGCCCAGCGATCCCCAGGTCTTCTTCGTGAACAAGGATGCTTGGAACGCCCTTCCGAAGGATCTGCAGCTTCTCGTCCAGACGTTTGTCGACCGCTATACCCAGGCGCAGCACGAGTTTCTCGTCTACGAGTCCATCATCGCTCTTGAAAAGTTCAAGGAAGCCGGAAACCAGGTCCTGAAGGTTCCGGAAGAGGTGAACGTCGCGCTTGCGGCGGAGGCCGCGAAGTTCTACGAGGAGAAGATCGGCAGCGAACCTCCGATTTTCGGCGAGATCTACAACTCGATGAAGAGTTTCGGCGAAGCCTACCAGACAATGAAATAACGCGTCTTCGGGACGCGCACAAGGAGAAGCGGTATGACCTCTTTGAAACTATTGCTCAAAAAAATCGATGCACTCAGTGAACTGTCCGGATCCGTGGGGAAATGGTGTGCCCTTCTCCTTGTGTTCGCCGGGACGTATGAAGCGATCTCCAGACACTTCTTCAACGCCCCCACGGTCTGGGCGTACGACACGCTCTGCATGGCGGGAGGCGCCCTTTATCTTCTG
>LVBO01000513.1 GCA_001604435.1 Synergistales bacterium Syner_01 | reverse complement strand
CTGAACCGCAAGGCCATGGCCGACCAGGATCAAAAGGATATCGACTTCCTGGTCGAAAAGGGCATGATCGCTTACTCGCCGACTGAAGAGGAAATGGAGACCTTCCGCAGCGCGGCTCAACCGGCGTATGTGGAGTGGCTCAAGTCCAGAGCGGGAGAGGACTGGCTCAAGCTGGCCCTCGAGTGCGCGAAAAACGCCAACGAGATGGCGAAAAAATAGCGGTTCGCTATGTTGTTTTCCACCCTGTCTCCTGAATCGCAATCTTCCGAAGGGCGCGCGAGCGCTCTGACCGTCTGGACGCATCGCCTTGAGCGGATAAGCGCCTGGGGAGCATGCCTTCTTCTTGCCTTCAACATCGGCGATATTCTCGTCGGCGTGTTCTGCAGGTACGTGCTCAAAAGTTCGATCATCTGGACGGAGGAGGCCGCGCGCTTCTCTTTGGTGTGGATGGTCATGGTGGGAGCCCTCGGGGCGGCGGAAAAAGGGGATCACATGTTCATCGACTTCGTGGTTCCGCGTTTTCCCGCCGCCCTCCGGCGGCTTGTCGGCTGGGGTCGCTTTTTCCTGACGATATTCATCCTTTCACTGATGATCTATCTTGGCACGGTCAATGCTTTCCAAATGTGGAACATGCGAACGATGGCGCTCAATATACCGAAGACGATCCCGCTTCTTTCACTGCCTGTAGGGTTTCTTCTCTTGATGGCGGGAACGATACTGATGCGGTTCGACCGGGGGAGGGAGTGATCCTATGGGTATGTCGATGCTCTTCGCATTTCTGCTCCTGATGATCCTGGGCGTGCCGCTCTATCTTTCGCTGCTCTCCACGTCGTTTCTCGGGATCGTGATGCTCGGGGATTTTTCTTTGTTGCGCGTGATGAGCCAGCAGTTTTTCGGCGGCATGGACGTGTTCTCGCTGATGGCCATCCCCTTCTTCATTCTTGCCGGAATTTTAATGAACAGAACGGGGCTGACGGATAGACTGCTTGACTTCAGCCGTCTGCTCGTCGGGTCGGTGCGGGGAGGTTTGGGGTACGTCAACGTCGTCGGCGGCATCATCCTCGCCGGGGTGAACGGATCTGCGGCGGCCGACGCATCCGCTCTCGGCTCCATTCTTATTCCCGCGATGGTCAAGGACGGTTTTTCACCGCCGTATGCCGCGGGCCTGACGGCGGGGAGCGCGCTCATCGGTCCCATTATCCCGCCGAGTATTTTCATGATTATCTACGCCACCATGACGAATACGTCGATCGGCGGGCTCTTCGCCGCCGGCATCCTGCCCGGTATTTTGCTGGGAGGTGCGTTCATGGGGATGAACTACGTGTATTCTCACCGGTACCAGGTTCCCGTCGCCGATTTTGAAGCAGTCCGTAAAATGAAAAAAGAGATCCTGATGCGATCGCTGGTCGCGCTGTTTGCGCCGGTGATCATCATTGGGGG
>LVBO01000512.1 GCA_001604435.1 Synergistales bacterium Syner_01 | reverse complement strand
GAACTGGAGTCCAACTCCTTCGGCAGGGGCGAGATCATCTGGAGGACGCCCGAGGGAACGCTTGGCGGCGCGACGGAGTCTCGCACGGACGGCTGTGCGGCGACCTGGTAGTTTCATTCCTGCTTTGTGCTTCTCTCTGCGGGAAGGCCCTTTGAAAGAGTCGGGGGCCTTCCCGCTTTTTCCCGGAGCGGTGAGGAAGCGCGCCGTTCATTTTGTTGCCTCCTCACGAAAAAGCTTTCGTCGTACGGAAGAATGAGCGTGTATATTTTTTTCTAGGAACAAGGGGAAGAAAAATAAACTTTTTTGCAGTAAAATGGTTTGTCGTGGAATCTAGTTGCCTTGATTGCGGCAGAACGCGTTTGACGTGCGGGAATGACGGCGGCCGAAGCTGTTTCAGGGCGCCCGGAGGTGGTAGGAAAACGGCGAAGAACGTGCCCATGCGCGAAAACGGTGAGGTTGGGACATCTCGTTTATCGGCGTAGTGTATGTTGTAAACAGAAGGAGCGTGCCGTATGAAGAACTACCGGATTCTTGCGTCTTTCCTGATTCTTGCGCTGTGCCTTGTCGCCGCGCCCGCCTCGGCGAAGTACATGATCGTGGGCAACGACGAGAAGATGACCTGGAACGAAAAGGGAGTCGTCGAAAACCTGCCTTCCGGAAAGGACACGGTGCAGATCTTCGACATCTCCGAGGGCGGAACCGAGCCGAAGCTCCTGGCGACGCTCGAACTGATGAACTCCATCGCGGGACCTCCCACGAACCTGGCGATCACGAAGGACGAGAAGCTCGCCGTCGTGGCGAACCCGCTTGAGTGGGCGGAGAAGGACGGAAAGTGGGCAGGTTCGCCGTCCACGAAGATTTTCGTCATCGACCTGGAGGGCGACGCGCCGAAGCACATCGCCACGGTGGACGGCGGGCGGCAGCCCTCGGGCCTCGCGATCAACAGGGCGGGCGACCTGATGCTCGTCGCCAACCGGGCGGATAACTCAGTCACAGTCTTCTCCATAGAAGGGAAGACGGTGACCCTTATCGACACCGTGCCAATGGAGGATCAAGTCGCGGCGGTCGCCATCACACCGGACGGCACGAAGGCCTGGGTCGTCAAGAACCTCGCGCACAAGCTCGCGCTGCTCACCATCGACGGAAAGAAAGTCACACCGGCGAAGTTCGAGATTCCCGTGCTCTGGCCGTACAACGTGGACATCACGCCCGACGGCGCCCTTGCGCTGGGAGCCGACATGGGCGGCCCCGGCGGGTCGTCCGGTCATGTGGACACCGTCTCCGTCATCGACATGAACCAGAATCCCCCCCGCGTGATCGATCGCGTGGTCGCGGGAGACGGCCCCGAAGGGTTCGCCGTCTCTCCGACGGGCGAGTATCTGGCGACGGTGAACATCAGGGGGAGCAACGTCGCCCACGACTCCTGGTTCTATCACAGGAACGGCACGGTCTCCCTGATCAAGATCGACGGGAAGAAGCTGACGAAAGTGAACGAGGTCGAAGTCGGCGCGCTTCCCGAGGGCGTCGTCTGGAGCCCCGACGGCAAGTGGCTGTATGTCGGAAACTTCCTGGACAAAAACATGTCCGTGCTCAAGATCGAGGACGGAAAGCTTGTTGACAGCGGTGTGAAGATCCCCCTTGCGGGTTCTCCGGCATCCATGCGCGGCCCGGTGAACTGAAGCAACCGAAACATACGAGCCCCTGCCTTTTCTCCAGGCGGGGGCTTTTTTGTACCCGTATACGGATGCATTCTCGGATTCTGCAACTTTTCATCGCTTCCGATTGCGCATCGGCGTTCTTTCCGTTACACTTCACCATGGAAAAAGAAGGGAGGAATCGTGTGTGAATGTCGATGATTTTCTCGCCGTCGCCAGAGGCGACCGCAAAGCCGATCTGGTGCTCCGAGGGGCTCGTGTCGCCAATGTCTTCACCCTTGAATACGAGGAAGCGGACGTCGCCCTCTACGGCGGACGAATCGCGGGAGTGGGGAGGGGGTATTCCGGGCGCGTCGAGGAAGACCTCTCCGGTCTCGTCCTCGCTCCGGGGTTTCTGGACGGACACTGTCATATCGAAAGCACCATGCTCACTCCCGCGGGCTTCGCCGAGCTTGCCGCGGTGCGCGGCACGTCCGCCGTGGCCGCCGATCCGCACGAGATAGCGAACACCTGCGGCATGGCGGGCGTCGAGTTCATGTGGCGCGAGAGCCTCGGCTGTCCGGTGGATATCCACTATACGGCTCCTTCATGCGTTCCCGCCTCGTCCTTCGAGACGCCGCTGGAACCCCTGGACGCCGGCGCCGTCGCCGAGATGTTCGAGCGCGGCTGGTGCGATTCGCTGGGCGAAGTGATGAACTATCCCGGCGTCATCGGCGGCGATCCGGCCCTCTGGGCCAAGCTCTACGCCTCCGGGAAGCGACCCCGCTCCGGGCACGCCCCCGGCCTCTCGGGAAAGGATTTGTGCGCGTATCTCCTCTCGGGGTGCGATTCGGACCATGAGAGCTTCTCGATGGAAGAAGGGATCGGAAAGCTCCGGCGCGGGATGTGGCTGATGATCCGCGAGGGCGCCACGGAGCACAACCTGGAGGAGCTCGCGCCGATCGTCAAGGAGAACGAGGCGCGCTCCAGCCGCTGCATGATGGTGAGCGACGACCTCACCGCGCGCTATCTGCGCGATGTCGGTCACATGGACGAGAAGATCCGCCGGGCGGTCCGTCTGGGAATCTCTCCGCTCGTCGCGCTCAGGATGGTCACACTCTCGACGGCCGAGTACTTCGGCTGGCGCGATCTGGGGGCCGTCGCTCCCGGCAGGTTCGCCGACCTCGTCGCCGTGGATTCGTTGGAGAACTGCTCCGTCCGGAAGGTCTGGAAGCGCGGACGCCTCGTCGCCGAGAACGGCCGTCTCGCCGGTCCAGCGGCTCCCCGCGTCGCTCCGCCTGTTCTTGCCGCAGGAGCTCTCTCCGTTCCGGAGGAATCCTCTTTCCATCTTCCCGTCCCGGAGGGCGCCAAAATTCGCGTCGTCGGACTTCGCCGTGGGCAGGTGGTCACGGAACATCTCGTCATGGAGCCGACCGTTCGGAACGGCCTTGCATCGGCGGATCCCGAGCGCGATCTGGCCTATCTCGCCGTCCTCGAAAAGAACCGGGGAACCGGCAGGCTCGCTGTCGGATTCGTTCACGGACTCGGGCTGAAGGAGGGGGCCATCTGCTCCTCCGTGGCGCACGACGCGCACAACTTCGTGGCGGCGGGCATGGACATTCTTTCGCTGCGGAGAGCCTTCGCCCTCCTGATCGAACAGGGGGGCGGCATCGCCGCGGTGCGGGGCGATGCGGTCCTCGCCTCTCTCGCACTCCCCGTCGGCGGACTGATGAACCCCTCTCCGGCCGACGCGGTGATCTCCGGATTCGAGGAGGTGGAACGGGCCG
>LVBO01000511.1 GCA_001604435.1 Synergistales bacterium Syner_01 | reverse complement strand
GCTGGAATCCAACCTTCGGAGGGCGCTTGTGATGTCGCAGGGCAGCTACAGCATCTTCTTCACGCGCCCCGTCACGGTCACGCTGCTCGCTCTGACGGCGATCTCCATACTCTTTCCCCTGATCAGGAATCATTTTTTGGCGGCGAAGATAAAGGATAGTGATTGACGGTGGAAAAAAAGGAGCGATCCGAGGGTTGGAAGATGCAGTCCGTGGTCAAGGCGTTCGGGCTGCTGAAGCTGTTTACGGGGAAAAATCCCGAGTGGACGTTCAACCAGCTGCTCCAAGAGAAGAAATTCCCGAAGAGCACGCTCTCGAACATGTTGCGGACTCTGGAGTTCTGCGGCGTCCTCGAGAAGGAGAAGACGAGCCAGCTCTACCGTCTGGGGCTGGACGTGCTCGAGATGAGCTACAGCGTCCGCAAGGCCCTCCCGATCATCGAGTACGCGATGAAGTTCCTCGACGACGTGCAGCAGAAGACGGGCGGGATCGCCTATTTCACCATTCCGAAGGACGGCAGGGTGCTCTACCTGGACGCGAGCTATCCCGCGAACAAGAACGTGACCTACTCCATCACGGGAAAGACGCTGGACATGCACTGTACCGGGGTGGGCAAGGCGATGATGAGCAAGATGTCCGACGAGCAGATCCGCGGGATCGTCGCCGAACGCGGCATGAAGCGGTACACTCCGAGGACGATCACCGACTTCGATGCGTTGATGGAAGAGATCGAGGAGACGCGGGCGCGCGGCTACGCCCTGGATTTCGGGGAGGAGTCGCAGGGCGTGAAGTGCGTCGCCGTCCCGGTCGCATCCGGGCGGATGCTTCTGGGGGCGATCAGCATCTCGGGGTCGATCATCGGCCTCAAGGAGGAGCAGTACGAGGAGTACGCCGAGATGCTGTTCGAAATCGCCAACATACTGGCGGACAAGGCGGACATGTTTCCGAGGCAGTTCCTCTGCGGCGTGTGAGGCCCCGGCGGCCGGCTAGAGCCACTTCCGCTTCTTGAACGCGGCGAGCATGCCGAGGGCGAGCGCCGCCATGAGCGCCATGACGCCGTAGTACCCCCGGGGCCACTTCAGCTCCGGCATGTGCTCGAAGTTCATTCCGTAGACGCCCGCGATGAAGGTGAGGGGGATGAAGATCGTGCCGATGATGGTGAGCACCTTCATGATCTCGTTCATCCGGTTGCTGACCGCCGAGAGGAACGTGTCGTGCATGCCGCTCACGATGTCCCGGTTGGTCTCCACCATGTCGATGATCTCGATGGTGTGGTCGTACAGGTCGCGCAGGAAGGGCTTGATGGAGTCGCCGACGAGGCGCGAGCCGCTCTTCTCGATGGTCGAGATCTCTTCCCGCAGCGGCCAGACGGCCTTCCGCAGAAAGAGAATCTCGCGCTTCAATCGGTGCAGCTCCTTCATGTGCGTCCGGTCCGGAACGGCGAGGATCTGTTCGTCGATCTCCTCGATGTGGTCGCCGAGCTTTTCGAGGACGACGAAATACTCGTCCACCACGGAATCCATGATGGCGTAGGCCAGGTAGTCGGCGCCTTCGCTCCGGAGGCATCCCTTCCCCGAACGGATGCGGTCCCTGACGGGGGCGAGCACGTCGCCCTCGCGCTCCTGGAACGAGACGACCCAGCGGTCGCCCAGCACGACGCTGACGTTCTCGTTGAGGATGGAGTGCGTCGCGTCGTCGTAGGTGAGCATCTTGAGAGCGAAGAAAAGATAGTGCTCGAAGTTCTCCGCTTTGGGGCGCTGCGCGGGGTTGCCGATATCCTCCGTCGTCAGCGGGTGCAGCTTGAAAAGAGCCGCCAGGTTCCGGACCGTCGCCGCGTCGCGAATGTCGTCGACGTTGATCCACGTGATCCCGGGAAGGTCTTTCAGCCGGGCGCAGTCTTCCAGCGTCGCGTTGCGGAGCTCTTCGAAACCGTCGGGAGCGTAATGCATGATCTCGATGCCGCCGGGCGCG
>LVBO01000510.1 GCA_001604435.1 Synergistales bacterium Syner_01 | reverse complement strand
ACGAAGGGGTAGTCGTCCCCCGTGCGGCGGCCCGATTCGTCGTGGAGCCGAAGGCCGAATTTTTCCGGGTTCTCGGAGATCTCCGTTCCCGGATAGGCCCGCAGAAAACCGGTGATGATGTCGATGATGCCGGGGGCCCGGTCGATCAGCTCCCGGATGAGATCCGCGGTCGCGCCCTCCCTTTCCGTCGGGCCTCCCACGATGAAGTTCGTGGCGATCTGCGCGAGGCCGCATTCGGCCGCGTACGAGACGAATTCCAGAATGTCGTCGATGCGCACGTGTTTGTTGTACCGGTCGATGACGTTCTGATCCCCGGATTCTATTCCGATCTGCAGACGGATCAGCCCGGCGTCGATCATGGAGGGCAGGACGTCCATAAACGATTTGATGCGCCCCACATGGCATTCGCAGTACCAGACCAGATCCCGCTCTTTCCGCAGCTCCCTCATTCCCTCGCAGAAGGCTTCTATGCGCTCCCTGCCGAGGGTGAAGGTGTCGTCCATCACAACCAGACACCGCATCCAGGGGTTGTTTTCGAGATTGGTTTCGATTTCCTCGAACACACGGGGGATGCTGCGCAGCCTGACGTTCCGTTTGCCGGGGCTGGGGGCGCAGTAGGCGCACCGGTAAGGGCACCCTCTGCCGGTGAAAATCAAGTTTCCGTAGGCGCGGTCTTTGTGCAGCGACGTATGGTAGGCAGGCAGGGGCAGGGCGTCCAGGTCGCCGACGATCTCGGGCGGGGTTTCGTGAAACATGCCGTCTTTGAGCATCGCCAGCCCCTTCACCTCGCCGAGTTCGCCCTCGCCCTTCAGGACCGCGTCGAGGAGCATGGGCAGCGATATTTCGCCTTCGCCCCGCAGGATATAGTCCACGCCGCTGTTCTCAAGAAACGCCCTTCCCAGGGCGATGCTCTGGGGTCCGCCCACGACGACGGGGAGTCCCCATCGTTCCTTGATCTTCCTGGAGACGTCTTCGATGATCCGGACGTTGTCGAAATCGCAGGAGAACCCCACCGCTTCGGGGAGGTGTCTCGCAATCTCGCCCAATAGATCTTCCGACTTCCCGTGAAAGACCAGCGGCTCGAACCCGGCTGCCTCCAATGCACCCGCCAGATAAAAGAGTCCTGCATAATCATGGGAGGCTGTTTCATATTTCTTCGACACATTGCACAGAAGGATCTTCATCCCGTCACCTTTTCAGTACGGAACCAGGAGCAGCCAGTATTTTGCATCGAACGCCCTCAAGGTTTCGACGATGCGCCCCGTCAACTCTTCCGACGTCTCTCCGAACGGCTTGCCGAAGCGCTCGTAGAGAATGCCGGTTATTTCGGCGATAGTGCTCTTTCCTGTGGAGTATTTCAATACCTCGTATTCGAAAGGCGAGAGCGCCTCTCCCCGCACGATGGGGTAGCCTGCGGAGAAGTCCACATCCCGCCACATTTCGAGCAGCCGTTGCGGACGCCATCCGGGCAGTTCCTCCGGTTGGACGTCCGCGATGCGGGAAGCCGCTTCCCGCGCCAGCATGGTGTAGTAGGGGGCCAGCGCGGGTTTGTGGTGGGCGATGATGTTGCTCCAGTACTTATGACCGTTCGAATTCAGCGAGGTGCGGAAGCAGCGCAGAATATCCTCGTGACCGAGTTCGCCGCTGTCGAGCATCGCCTTCACCTCGTCCACGAAGTATCGGAGGTACTCCTGGTATGCGGCCATGATCTCCCGACGGTCCATGAACTCGCTCTCCATGAGGGGGTAATCGGAGATGGAGGCCACCCCCTGTCGGTCGTAGATTTTCAGCCCGTATTTCTCGGGGCGCCGTCCTATATCGGTCATCGTATAGGGGATCACGATGCTGGGGGAGAGTTCCATCATCCCCGGCCCGAGCCGCAGCAGTCGTGCGCCGAAGGCCTTGTTTTTTTCGATATGCTCCCGGTTTTCGAAGGGGCCGCCCACCAGCAGCGCGCCGAAAACCTGCTGCACTCCGGCATCGTACGCCGCTTTCACCAC
>LVBO01000059.1 GCA_001604435.1 Synergistales bacterium Syner_01 | reverse complement strand
CCTGTTGTCCGAAGCAAACGCCTCGCGCTTCGAACCGCACTCATCCTTTCCTCGTTATAGAGGATATAATCGAGCTACAAACCACAATCTTTTTGCTTACAAAAAGCATATCGTCAAAAGACGATGTACGTCAAGCACGCGATTTGCTGCAAGAACACCCTCTTCTTAACAATCACCCTTACATCTCGCCGCATTCACAACCTCCGACGCATGGTATGATAGTTTCCGTCCTGAATACGCACCTTCGAGGGGAGAACACCATGTTCGACACGGCTCTTGTTATTCTGATCGGGTTGGCCGGGGGCGTCGCCGTCGGCATGCAATCGCCGCTGGCCGGGGCGCTGGGTCAGCGGATCGGCCCCACCGCGAGCAGCACGATCGTGCACCTCGGCGGGTTGCTGCTCTCGCTGTTTCTGCTCTGGTGCAGAGGTGGAGAACGGATTCAGGAGTGGTATACGGCGCCGTGGTACATGCTTGCCGCGGGATGCCTGGGGGTGGCGCTGTTCCAGACGATCAACGTGACGCTCCCCCGTCTGGGCGCGACGGCCATGGTGACGCTGATCATCGTCGGGCAGCTGTTGACGGGCGTCCTGATCGACGCGCAGGGGTGGCTGGGGACGGCGGCGCGACCGTTCGACATGTTCAGGGCGGCGGGCGTGCTTCTTCTGCTCGCCGGAGGCTGGCTGATCGTCCGGTAGAATTTTTTCGGCAGCGTTTATCACGAGACATCAAGAGGTATAGAACAAAGGAGATGGTACGATGGCGGACTTTCGCGCTTCGGCGCAGCAGCTTCATCAGCGGATAACAACATGGCGGCGGGATCTGCACGGGATTCCCGAGACGGGAGTGGACACCCCGCGGACGGAGGCGTATATCTGCGCCGAGCTGGACAAAATAGGCGTCTCCTACCGCAAGGGGCTCGGCAAACACGGCGTCGTCGCGCTCGTCGAGGGAAAGCATAAAAACAGGATCTTCGCGATCCGCGCGGACATGGACGGCCTTCCCATCAAGGAAGAGACGGGGCTTCCCTTCGCCTCGCAGAACGGTTGCATGCACGCATGCGGGCACGATGCGCACGCGGCGATGGGACTGGCCTCGGTGAAGCTGCTGCACGACGTCCGGGAGAAGATCGAGGGCTCGGTGCTCGTCGTCTTCCAGCCCGGCGAAGAGGGGTGCACCGACGGCCCCGGCGGAGCGAAGCGGATGCTCGACGACGGCGCGTTCGACGATCCGAAACCGGACGCGATGGTCGGCCTGCATACCGGCTCCATCTGGAAGGATTTCGTCCCCGGCGAAATCGGCTACCGTCCGGGAAGCATCATGGCGTGCATGGACCGGTTCGATATTCTTATTAAAGGAAAAGGGGCGCATGGAGCAAGCCCGCAAGGTTCCATAGATCCCATCTCCATCGCGGGGCAGATCATCTGCGAGCTCCAGACGATCGTCAGCCGCGAGGTGGACCCTCAGGAGCCGTGCGTGATCAGCCTGGGCGAGATCCACGCGGGAAGCGCGTTCAACATCATCCCCGGAGAGTGCCGCATCACCGGAACGGTCCGGGCCTTCAACCGGGAGATGCGGGAGTTCCTCGCCCGGCGCATCGAAGAGGTTGCATCGGCCGTGGCCTCCGGAATGCGGGGGAGCGTCGAGTTTTCGTACGGGTGGCACGGTCCTTCGCCCGTGATGAACGACCCCGTCATGACGGAGGAGCTTCGCATGGCGGCGGAGAAGATCGTCGGTCCGGAGAAGGTCCGGGAGATCCCCCGCCCCTCGATGGGCGGCGAGGACGTCGCCTTCTTCCTCGAAAAGGCCCCCGGCACGTTCTTCTTCCTCCCCGGCTGCAACGAGGCGAAGGGACAGACGTGGCCGCACCACAACAGCCGCTTCGACATCGACGAGGACGTCCTCTGGATCGGACCGGCCGTCATGGCGACGATGGCCTTCGACTGGCTGAAGAAACAGGCGTGACGGTTTTCCGGAAAGAGTCGTGCGCTTTTCGAGCGTCCACACTGGAATGAAAGAAGCCGGGAACCGCTCCATCGCGGACTCCCGGCTTCTTTTTTCAACGTTCTTTCAAACCTTGCAACGAAGGCGGTCTAGGAGCGCCCCCCTTTCGCGCGCACGCACAGAAGAGGAAGAAGCGCCAACAGGAAGAACGCCGGGAAGCCCGCGCTGTTGCAGCCGCCTCCCGAGCCGCCCGGAGCCGGATTGACCGGCGCGTCGACGACCACGAAGGAGTAGAAGTTGCCTCCGAGCGCGGCCGGGCCGAACTCCCACGACTCCGCTCCCTTGTAGGCCATCAGGCGAGTCCCCGCGGCGAACCAGAGAATGCCGTCCACATTGTCGTACTCCATGCGCCACGTAAATCCTGGACCGCTTGGATCTCTGTACACTTCGCCGACGTTTCCCGCGGCGAGTCCCTGGAGCGTCGTCTTGAAAATCCGGCTGTCGAACTGCGACCACGTCGCGTCGTAGGCTCCGGCGAAGACATAGACGTCGCCGTTCGCGGCGAAGGCCAGATCGCGGAAGTCGTACCCCCAGCCGTCGGGCAGAGCCGTCGCGGAAGCGCCGTCGGCCTTCAGGAGCGTCTCCACGGCGAGCGTGTTCGGGTGCACCCTCTGTATCATGGAGTCCGGGTTGAAGTCCCCGCCCTTTTGCATGCCGCCGTTGCCGACGACGTAGAGCATGCCGTTGTACGCCTTGATCGAGAGGGCGTTTTTGCCGACGTTCGCCGTAGCCACTACATTCAAGTCTCCGTCCAGCTTCACGACTTTTCCGTCGGCGTACTCGAGCGAACTCCAATCGCCCTTCACCTCGTTGAAAAGAGCGAACAGGTAGTCGCCGACCCGCACGATCCCCTCGCCGTGGACGTCGTACCCCGCGGTTCCGCTGAATGCGAACGAGGAGACCTCGCCGTACGCGTCGCTCCGCGTATCGATTTTCGAGACCTTCGCATTGTCGTAATCCACGACGTACAGATACCGCCCCATCGCCGCCGCTCCGCGGCTGTTCGAAAACGAACGCCACCGCGCCTCTTTCAACGGCGCCCGATATTCTCCGCGCGCGTCGTATATCCAGACCGTATCGGACTGTCCGCGCGCGTACTGGGCGAGGAGAACGCGCAGAGCGTTCTCCTCGTTCCGGAATCCGTAGACCTGATGATCCCCTCCGAGATTCGTCACGACGTTCTTCACCGGCGTTCCGGGAACGCCCGAAGCCGACACCGGAACTCGCCCCATGCTCCCCGAGGCGTACGTATCGTCCACCACGGTGTAGACGACGCTCCCCCATGCGGCGATCGGGACCAGCAACACCGCGAGCAGCGTAATGAGCGCGCACCATCTTCTTTTCACCATTTTCCAACCCCTCCGTTTCAAGATTCATTCATCTCCATCGCCCTTTGCCGCGTTGTTTTTCCGTCGTTGCTCGCCTCCTTGTCTCCGTCAGAAGTTCCAGTGGAGCGTAAGATACAACGTCCTCCCCTGAAGCGGGTAGTAAAGCGTTCGATCCGGTCCGGAGCCTCCTCCGAGACGCAGCGTTTCCGGCCCTCGGTCGAAGAGATCATCCACTCCCGCGACGACGCGGAGTCCGTCGGCAAGGTCGTACTTCCCTCCGACGCCTACGGTGAAAAGATTGCCCGACCGGATTGTTTCGGCGCTGTCGAAGTACATCTCCCCGATATAGCGAAGCTCCGTAAAGAGGCTGCCCCTCCCGTCGGAGAGCGTTCTGGAAAGCCTGAGCAGCCCCTCCCATTCCGGACGATTGGGAAGGCGCTTCCCCTGCCTGTAGTCGCCGGGCGTCTCGTTCACCGCGTCCATCCAAGTGCACGAGGCGAAAAGTCCCCACGCTCCCCGTTCGATGGTCGACTCCAGCTCGACGCCCCGCACGCGCGCCTCGCCGACGTTCTGGTACACGCCGTAGCGGGGGCTCGTCATCACGAATTCGATCAGGTCGTTCGAACGTCTGGCGAAGAACGTCGCGCCGGCCGCGACGAGAAGATCGCCGACCGCGCCGCGCCACCGGACGCCGACATCCGCCTGGGTTCCGTCCTCCCATAACAGATCGGGGGCCGGTCGGATGCCCGCACCGTCTCCGTAGCGCTCGTAGATGTTCGGCGCCCGGTTGTACGAACCGAAAGAGGCGCGCCAGCTCCAGCCGTTTTTCAGCTCGCGGATCACCCCGGCCCCCCATGAGAACTTGCCCTCTCCGTCGAGAACGTTCCAGCGAAGCACGGGCGTCAGCAGAAAATTCCCGGTTCCGTCGAGAGCGATCGTATCCTGCAGGTGAATGTTCAGGCTCTCCTGCGCGAACGAATCCAGTCCGCCCAGCCCCTGGACGACATCGCCGCGCACGTCGAGCGTCTCGCGGGAGTAGTCGAGCAGCAGCTCCGCGAAGTGAGACTCCCCGATCGCAAGGGAAGCGTCCACGGCGAATCCCGCGCGCTGGGCGCGATACTCGTTATGCCGCTCCCCCCGGCCGCCGACCATGTCGTCCGGATCGTCGTACGTTTTCGTCTGCTCCAGCCACTCCGCCCTCCACCCCCACTCGACGTCTCCGGCGGTCTGCCTGCGCCCTACGGCGAGGCTCCACTGCCGTGTGTCCAGCTCGGCCCCGCGGGGCTCCTGCGCGCCGGGACGGTCGAAACCCGGAGCGGGAAGCGGCAGGGCCCGGTCGTCCTCTCTCCATGAAAACCGGGCGTGCCAGCTCTCGTCCTCCCACTTCATCAGCAGGTTCGTGCGCGAAAAGGAGTTGTTCCGCCGCTTCGCCTCGTAATCGTCCTCCGGCGTGTACGGAGTGTCGTTGTCGTTCCAGTATGAGAAATCTCCGTCGCTTCGTTCATGGGCGACGCCGAGGGAGAACGTGCCCCCGCCGAGCGGCTTGCTCCAGAAGAGTCCGCTCCGCGCTCCGCCGTAGGAGGAGACGCCGAGCGTCAGACTCGCTTCGGAGCCCTTCGGCTTCCTGGTGACGATATTGATGACGCCGCCCATGGCCGCGCGGTTGAAACGAGAGGGAACGTACCCGCGATAGACCTCGATCCGCTCGACGTCGTCGACGGGAATCGCGGAGAGATCCACTGCGGATTCGCTCCCCAGATTCGCCAGCGTTCCGTCGATGTAGACCGCCACCTGCGCCGACGTGCTTCCCCTGACGGAGGCCACGGTGTAGGCGCCGCGCCCTCGCGCCTCGACGACATGAAGGCCCGGAACGCGCTTCAGAAGATCGGGCAGACTCTTCTGCTCGCCCTGCATCTCCTCGGGACGCACCACCGTCACCGCCCCCGGAGAGAAGACCTCCTCCTCCAGCGGCGAGGCGACGACATGCTGCTCCGGCAAGAGCACCTCCGCCGCCGAGACCGGAGAAAGCGCCGCCGCGGCAAGGCAGAGAAAAAGCGCCCCCGCCCGCGTACACACTCTCATCGCGTTCATACGCACCACCCCTTTTTTCTTCCGAACATAGAAAAAAGGAGGAGACCGCCGGAATACGGTCCCCTCCTTCCGCAAGTACAGGCTTCCGGAAAAAGCGAAAAGACCGCCTCTCACCCGCGTGATCGACGAAAAAACAGGCTTTCGGCAGGTCTTCCGACTCTCGGTCATCCTACTCCCGCGTCTTCCCGCCCGAGGGCAGTGACGTCGTGCGGTTTCGTCCCGATTACGGCGGCGGGGCCGTTCCGGTTTCGCACCGGATTCCCTTCTCCGAAATCCTTCGATATTCAGTTGCGTTTCGCCGGGCTGCACGCTTTCCCCGGCCGTCCGGCGGTCAACGCAGACGAAAAACAATGCTCGCCCGAGCGCGTATCTCTCCCGGAGCATCGAACGTCCAGAGCTTCGCCGCGTGCACCGCCGCCTCGTCCAGCCTGGAGAATCCGCTGCTCGTCGAAACCGCGACATCCACAGTCCGCCCCGAACGTATGGTCAGCAACAGATGCACAACGCCCTCTTCTTTTCGCCTTCGCGAGAAGAGAGGATATTCCGGAGCGGTTCTCGACAGAATCCGGAGCGTCTCCACATCCACGGGCTCCCCGCGCACACGCCTCGTCGGGGAGATCGCGCCCGCTCCGCTCCGCGCTTCCGTCTTCGTCCCGGCCGCCGTTTCGGAGGAGAGCGCGTCCGCTCCCGGACGGGCGGCGCCGGAGAGAGGCTCGTCAAGCGTTTTCTTCGGCTGCGCGCGCGGAGGT
>LVBO01000509.1 GCA_001604435.1 Synergistales bacterium Syner_01 | reverse complement strand
TGCTTTTTACTACTCGAAATCCTGCGGCGGACGATGCGCGCCGATACGTTTTTCACTATAGGGACCTCTGAACAATAACTGATCCAGCGTCCAACAGTAGAACCTTGACAGCCGAATCCGTTTCCTGTGTACTTTTTACGCACACTTCGCTTATTTAAGCCAATATAGGCAGTTTTTTCACGACTTTTGTGCTTTTTCCGGCCTTTTACCGTTTTTTTGATACACTACGCCCCTGTCGGCTCCAATAAGTCCCTCCTGACCATGTACAGGTTCGACAGAGCAAAAAGCACGAAGATGAAGTTCGTGTTCTTCGGCAATCCCTTGTACCGGACTTTGGAGAAACCGAATACCTTCTTCGCTATCAAAAAGATGTGTTCGACACGGCTTCTCGTTTTCGAAAGCAGACGGTTCGCTTCCTTGTCTTCTTCGGTGAGCTTTTTGTTTTTCGTTCCTCGGGTCTGGGTCAGGTCCAACGCATCGGGAGCCTTCTCCCGGATATCTTCCGTCTTCCCCATGTAGGCCGAATCGCCGAAGACGACGCTTTCCTTCCCGTGCAGGAGCCGCTCCACCATACGCGAATCATGAACATTGGCGAGCGTGGTGACGAGGCTGTGGACCGTCTTGCTCTCCCTGTCCACTCCTACGTGGATCTTCATCCCGAAGTAGTACTGGTTCCCCTTCTTCGTTGAGTGCATATCGGAATCCCGCTTCTTCTCTCTATTCTTGGTGGAGGACGGAGCGTTGATGATGGTGGCGTCCATGATGGTTCCCTCGGAGAGTCTCAGTCCCTTCTCCTCGAGATGGGCGTTGACCTCTTGAAAAATGCGTTCTCCCAAGCCGTGGGTTTCGAGAAGATGACGGAATTTGCAGATGGTGGTCTCGTCGGGAACGGGTTCGTTCCCGAGGTCGATTCCAACGAAGCGCCTCATTGATTCAATGTCGTAGAGAGCTTCTTC
>LVBO01000508.1 GCA_001604435.1 Synergistales bacterium Syner_01 | reverse complement strand
GAAGGGGCCGGACGGGGAGCTGCTTCGAGGTCTCTTCGACGGTATCGAAGAGGCGGCGGCGCGAACTCCGGAGGGAGGCCACCTCGACTATTTTTGGCACTTCAAGGACGACCTGGAGAAACTTTCGGCCAAGACGTCGCATGTCGCCCGCTTCGTTCCGTGGGACTGGATCCTCGGGACGGGCGTCTATCTGGACGACATCCACCGGGAGATCGCTTCGTGGCGGCGGCGCTTCACGCTGCTGGGGCTCTTCGCGGTGCTCGGCGCCGGCGGCCTGTCGCTTTTTTTGAGCATACGCGCCGTCGTTCTTGGGAGAAAGGCTGCGCTCTTCGTCGTCGCGGACCGTTCGCTCCGCGAGAAGACCCGCGCGCTTCTCCAGACGGAAAAACAGCTCGCCATCATCACCAGCGTCTACGATCATGCCTCGGAAGGGGTCGTCATCACCGAACCCGACGGCGCGATTCTTCGCGTCAATCGAGCGTTCACCGAGATCACCGGTTTTTCGAGGGACGAGGCCATAGGACGAAACCCCCGAATTCTCAAGTCGAACACGCACGGCCGGAAGTTTTTCGAGCGAATGTGGCGAGACCTTCTGGAGAAGAAACGGTGGTCGGGAGAGATTTGGAACAGGCGCAAGAACGGAGAGGCGTTCCCGGCGATGCTGAACATCGTCGCCTGCCTTGACGACTCGGGGGAGACGACGCACTACATCGGCGTCTTCCAGGACCTCAGCGAACTGCACCGCAGCAGGGACAGTCTTCTCCACGAAACGTTCCACGACAGCCTCACCGGACTGCCGAACCGTTTTCTCTTCTCCGACAGGCTCGCGATGGCGCTCGCCAGGGCCAGAGAGAACGCCGTCCTCGTCTCCGTGATCATACTGGGTCTGGACAGATTCAGCTCGATCAATAAAACCTTGGGCTACCCTGCGGGCGACCTCCTTCTCAAGGAAGCGGGGTCGCGCATCGCCGAGGTCGTCGGCGGAGAGGGCACGGCGGCGAGGTTCGGCGGCGACGAGTTCGTCATTCTCATCCCGAAGAGCAGCGACTTCCACTCCGTGCTTCGAACAGCGCAACGCATGCTCGTCTCTCTGCGCACTCCGTTCTCCATCGAAGGAGAAAGCCTCCGTCTCACCGCCAGCGCAGGCGTGGCGCTCTATCCGCGGGACGGAGACACCCCGGAGAACCTCCTGCAGAACGCCTCGCTCGCCATGGAGCGCGCCAAGAAGGAGGGAGGCGACTCGTACCGCCTCTTCACCGAGACGCTCGACAGGAAGGTGCAGCAGCGGATACGCCTCGAAGGCGATCTTCGCAACGCGATCGACGAGGGAGCATTCTTCATCCACTACCAGCCGAAGATCAGCATGATGCAAGGAAAAACCTCAAGCGTGGAGGCCCTGCTCCGGTGGACGAACAAAGAGAACGAAAGCATCCCTCCCGATGTTTTCATCCCTCTTGCGGAGGACATCGGCGAGATCAATTCGCTCGGAGGATTCGTCCTTGAACGCTCCTGCCTCCAGGCGAAGGAGTGGCGCGACGAGGGGCGGGATATCGTCATGTGCGTGAACGTCTCGGCAAAACAGCTTGCCTCCGAGTCGTTCGTCCATTCCGTACTCGGCGTGCTTGAACGCACCGGGACGCCGCCGCATGCGCTGGAGCTGGAGATTACGGAATCCGCCTTCATGTCGAACCCGGAGTACGCGACGCGGGTAATGGAAGAGCTTATGGAGCACGGACTGCGCTTCACCCTCGACGACTTCGGCACGGGGTACTCCTCGCTCTCCTACATCCGCAGCCTCCCGCTCGCGGGCATCAAGATCGACCGTTCCTTCACCGCCGAACTCGACAATTCGAAGACGCGCGCCATCGTCTCGACGATAATGCACATGGCGGGCGAACTGAACCTGGAACTCACCGTCGAAGGAATCGAAACGACGGCCGAACTCGACGCCATCCGTTCGCTGGCGCCCCGCGACGGAGATATCATGCTCCAGGGGTATCTCTTCTCGCGACCGGTACCGCCGGGTACATGTTCCTCCCTCTTCGACAGGGACTTCTTTTAAAAAGTCTCTCTTTTCACCCCCCTTGCGCTCCATCGAAAAATGACTATGATGTATCTGCTTTCACAACCGGTCCGGATACTCCGGCCAAGGAGGGTCTTGTGTCGTGTCTCGCAAAGTGCTCCACAGAAGAGTCCGCCATCGTGCCGTCGCTGTTCTTTTGGCGGCGGTGTCTCTTTTTCTCTCCGCTCCCGCGCACGCCGGAGGGAATGAGTCCTCACCGGGCGCGATTCCTCCGCCGAAAATCCTCCCCGCCGAACCCTTTTCCTTCGACGAAGTGGTGAAGAGGGCCGAAGAGCTCGCCGCCCGTCCCTTCGAGAATCCCGACGGGGCGGTTCCCGACTTTTTGCTCGACATCAGCTACGACCAGTGGCGAAAGATCCGCTTCCGCCCCCGGATGTCCCTGTGGCGAAACGAGAAGCTGCCCTTCGAAGCGCAGTTCTTCCACCCCGGCCTTTTCTACAACAGGCTCGTCGGAATCAACATAGTCCACGCCGGGGGAGCGCTGCGCCTCCCCTTCTCCACGAACTTCTTCGAGTACGGGGACAACGCCTTCGCGTCGAAGACGGGGTCTGTTCCGCTGGACTTCACCGGTTTCCGGCTGCACTTCCCGTTGAACAGGGACGATTATAAAGACGAAGTCGCCGTGTTCCTCGGCGCGAGCTACTTCAGGGCGGTGGCGCGCGGCACGCAGTACGGTCTCTCCGCGCGCGGCCTGGCCGTCGACACCGCGATGCAGTCCGGCGAGGAGTTCCCGTACTTCCGGGAGTTCTGGATAGAGAAACCTGCTCCCGACGCCGAGCAGATCACAGTGTGCGCGCTTCTCGACAGTCCGAGTCTCGCCGGGGCTTACCGATTTATTCTGACTCCCGGCGAGGAGACAGTCATGGACGTGGAGTGCATGCTCTTCCTGCGAAAAGACGTGCAGAAGATCGGTATCGCACCGCTCACGAGCATGTACCTCTACGGCGAACCGGAGAACGGGCGCGACGGCGACTTCCGTCCCGAGGTGCACGATTCGGACGGCCTTTTGTACCATAGCGAAGAGGAGGAGTGGACGTGGCGGCCGCTGGCGAATCCGAAGCGCCTCGCCGTGCTTTCCGCCCCGCTTCCGAACCCGCGCGGCTTCGGCCTGATGCAGCGGGACTGGCTCTTCGACCACTACCAGGATCTGGAGGCGCGGTACGAGAAACGGCCGTCGCTCTGGATCGAGC
>LVBO01000507.1 GCA_001604435.1 Synergistales bacterium Syner_01 | reverse complement strand
CAACAATTCCGCCGTCGAACATCATGGTCATCTACGGCGCCTTCATGCAGGTCTCCATAGCCGGGCTCTTCCTCGCGGGCGTCATTCCCGGCCTGCTGGTGGCGGGGGCGCTTATGATTCTTACCGCGAGGATTTCCAAAAAGCGAGGCTACCCTGTAGGAGAACGCCGCGCGACGATGAAGGAAATCGCCGTGGCCTTCAAAGAGGCTTTCGTGGCTTTGTTGATGCCCGCGATCATCCTTGGAGGAATTCTGTCCGGTATTTTTACACCGACCGAGGCGGCTTCCGTCGCGGTCGCCTATGCGATGTTTATCGGATTCTTCGTCTACCGGAATCTGACGCTGAAGGACATGTGGCCGATCTTCATGAAGATGGCCCGCACCACAGGGGTCGTCTTCCTCGTCATCGCCGCGGCTTCCATCCTCGGCTGGGTGCTCACCATCGAGCAGATCCCGGAGAAGGTGGCCGCCCTCATGCTCAGCGTGAGCACGAACAAGTGGGTGGTCATGGGGATGATCCTGCTGCTTTTGCTTTTCATCGGCATGTTTATGGACATCGCCGCGGCGCTCATCATTCTCGGCCCTATTCTGCACCCTCTTGCGGTGAAGATCGGCTTCCATCCGCTGCACTTCGGCATCATCATGGTGGTTGCCCTGAACATTGCGCTGATGACCCCGCCGGTGGGCGCGTGCCTTTTCGTCGCCTGCGGCATAAGCAAGCTGACGATCGAGCAGCTGAGCAAGGAGATCTTTCCTTTCATCCTCGTCGTTCTTGCGGTTCTTCTCCTGATTACGTTTGTTCCGGAGATCCCGCTCTTTCTGCCGAGGCTGATGGGAATGGCATGATCCGCAGCGCCGGGTATTCCGCTCCTTCTTCCGGGGATTCCGGCGCTGTACCCGATTTCCGGCTCTAGGACGTGCACCGTATGCGTGCATGACGAGAAACCGGCGGATTATCATTCACTGAAAGAAGGTATTCTATGATTCCGTTCGAGAAAATTTTGAGTAAAGCGGAAGAGTACAAGCCCAAGATGTCCCGTTTCCTCCGGGATATGATCGCTCTTCCCGGCGAGAGCTGCGGAGAAAAGGAAGTCATCCACCGCATCAAGGCCGAGATGGAAGCCTGCGGCTACGACAGGGTCGAGATCGACCCCATGGGGAACGTGCTCGGTTTCATCGGGAACGGCAAACACTTGATCGCCCTCGACGCGCACATCGATACCGTCGGAATCGGCGACCGCACCCTTTGGACCTACGACCCCTACGAGGGGTACGAGGACGACGAAATCATCGTCGGAAGAGGCGCCAGCGACCAGGAGGGCGGCATGGCCTCCATGGTGTACGCGGGAAAGATCATCAAGGATCTGGGCCTTCCCGGCGACTTCACGCTGATGGTGGTGGGCTCGGTCCAGGAGGAGGACTGCGACGGTCTCTGCTGGCAGTACATCATCAACGAGGACAAGTACACGCCGGAGTTCGTCGTGCTTACGGAACCCACCTCATGCAACATCTACCGCGGCCATCGCGGACGTATGGAGATCAAAGTGAGCACGCGGGGGCTCTCCTGCCATGGGTCCGCCCCTGAAAGAGGAGACAACGCGATCT
>LVBO01000506.1 GCA_001604435.1 Synergistales bacterium Syner_01 | reverse complement strand
AAAAAGATTCCGATACGAGCGAATCTCTCTGAAGGTGTTTTGCAGCCTTCTCGCTCCGCCCCGCAACGCCGTATTCGTGTCGATTCTCTCTCCGTCCACGGGAGGTTCGGCTACATTGTACAGAACGGGCAGAGTGAACCCGCCCCACCAGATGGCGACGGAGAAGAAGGAAAGACGAGCCCCCATGGTACCGGGCAGAAGCGCAATAAACAAAAAGTTAATAGCGAGCAGGACGCCTCCTCCGAGATACCCGAATGCATAGCCTTGCGCCGATACTCTATCGATGCGTTCAGGGGGAACAAGCGACGGAAGAAGCGCGTCGTAAAAAATAATCGAGATAGTAAACCCTATTGTTCCGCCCGCCATGAGGAAAAGTGCAAAAAGCCAATCGCCCGGACCGATGAACGCCATGCATCCGGTGGAGAGAACGCCTATTCCTGTGAAAATTGCGAGCATGCGTTTTTTTGAACCCTGGATATCGGCAAGGGCTCCGAGCAGGGGAGAAGAAAACGCGCTGAGAAAAAGCGCCGCGGAAGCCGTGTATGCCCAATAGGCGGTCGATATATTCGAAGCAAGCCCCTGAGAAGCGACTTCGCGGAAATAGACCGGGTATATAGCCGCCATTATCGTCGTGGCGAACGCCGAGTTCCCGACATCGTACGCGCACCACGACCACACTTTTTTTTCGAGTTTCGGGAAAGAAGAGAACATCTGGAACTCCTCTCCATGGCTGAGATGCGGATTGTCATCCGTGGAGAGTATCATATCATGCTTTTCTTCAGCTCAAGTCAATCTCTTTCACCCCATAGAGATGTTCTGCGAGTGTTATAATCGAAAAAACAGTTTAAGGGGGCGGGCTATGAGCTTTTCGAGACCGGAGTGGGACGTCTATTTCATGATGATGGCGAACGTTGCCGCAACGAGGAGCACCTGTCTCCGCCGCAGAGTCGGCGCGGTTGTTGTCAGAGACAGGCAGATCGTCAGCACGGGGTACAATGGGGCGCCGAAAGGCCTTCCGCATTGCGCCGACGCAGGGTGTCTCCGAACCTTGCTTTCAATCCCGTCGGGAGAGCGCCATGAAATGTGCAGAGGATCCCACGCGGAGATGAACGCTATAGCTCAGGCCGCGGCCGCGGGCGTGTGTACTGCGGGCGGACAGATTTACTGCACTCATGAACCCTGCTCATTTTGTACGAAAGCGATTATTAACGCCGGAATCGAACGGGTGATCTTTCTTCACCCGTATCCCGATGCTCTTGCAAGAGAGATGCGTTCACAGGCGTCAATAGAAGTGACATGCCTTTCCCGGGAATTTTTTGCTATCGCCGGGGCTCTTCTTGAGGATCTTTTTGTGCCGGCGGAGAATACGAGGAGGAACGAATCGCAATGAATTTCACACGGGAAAACGCGCTGGACCTTTTGAAAAAACATAACAAGGATGAAGGGCATATCAAGCATGCCCTCGCTGTGGAAGCCTCCATGAAATTCTTCGCGGAAAAGATGGGTGGAGATGTTGAAAAATGGGGTATGGCTGGTCTGCTGCATGATATCGACTGGGAGGAGATGCAGGAGACTCCGGAACGCCATACGATCGAAGGGGCGCGCTGGCTTTCCGAAGAAGGGTATCCCGAGGATATCGTCAGAGCGGTTCTTTCTCACGGCTGGGGTATTTGTTCGGATGTACAACCGGAAAACGATATGGAAAAAGTTCTTTTCACAGTCGACGAACTCACAGGCCTTGTGATGACCGCCGCTTTGGTTCGCCCAAGCCGTTCGGTACAGGATCTCGAAGTCAAGTCGGTAAAGAAGAAGTGGAAGGATAAAGCCTTTGCGAAAGGCGTGGATCGTGAACTCATAGTCAAGGGAGCAGAGATGATTCCAATGCCCTTGGATACGGTCATAGAGTGGGTTATTTTGGCCATGAGGCGTATTGAACCGGAATTGGGTCTCGGATCGGCGGCAGGAGCCTGAAAAGTTGTTTTTCGGCGTCTTTGCCGATGTTTTCATCTTTTTGACTTGATACCATGGTTTTCGGAAAATAGAACTCCCTGACCGGGAAAAAGGAGTGGATAGTATGCCTGTACGAGTCTTTCTTGCTGACGATCATCCGCTGACGCGAGCCGGCATATCGGCCTATCTTGCACAGGAGAGCTCCGTGGAGCTGGTGGGGGAGGCGGAAGACGGCGAAACCGCGTGGAAGCTGATTTCGGAGATACGTCCCGACGTAGCGCTTCTGGACATTCGGATGCCCGGCGAAGACGGGGTTTCGGTTGCCCGGAGAGTGAAGGAATCGGGGCTTCCTGTCGCCGTCGTTATGCTTACTTCCTACGATGCCCAGCAATATGTGCTTGCGTCTCTTCGGGCGGGCGCCAGAGGCTTTATCCTCAAGACCGCTACGCCCGAGGAAATTACCAGGGCGATCAACACAGTGGCCAAAGGCGGATTCTACCTCGATTCGGAGGTCGCTTCCGCTATGGGCGACGGAGAATTTTCTCCGGAACAGCTCTCGGCGAGAGAAAGAGAGGTCCTCATTCTGGCGTCGAAGGGCTTTTCCAGCAAAGAGGTCGCGGCTCGTCTCTTCATAAGCGAGAGAACAGTCCAAACGCATCTTGCCTCGATCTACGACAAACTGGGTGCGAAAAACAAAACAGAAGCGCTCCTGCTGGCGCTGAAATACGGGGTGGTGACCCTGGAGGAACTGCTTGAATGAGAAGGCACCTCCTTCTCTTCATCATTTTTGCTCTTATGCTCCCCTCGTTCGCCGTGCTTCTTGTTTCCGGCATCGGCATTCTCCAGCACGAATGGGCAATTCGTTCGGTAGCCCGTTCTTACGTGCAGGAGATGGCGGAAAATGTTGCATCGAGGGTTGCCACAAGCGAGCCTCTTGGATGGGGAATGGAGTTGAGCATGCTTGGAATACACGGATTCCGTGTTTTTACATGGGGACCGTCCATCCCCGGATGGGTAGCTGTACTTCATGCCGACGGAAGACTGCTTTTTTCCTCGCCGGGAGCGAATATCGCGGCGGTTTGGCGCCCGAACATACCGATCGGAAGGGCCGTGGAAATCAAAGACAAAGACGGAGATTTATATACGCTTGCCGTCTACCCTGTCCGGGGAGGGGAGCGTTTCGTCATCGCCGCCGTCGCTTGGGAACAGCTCCTCGGCCCACTTGCCCGGGGAGGAATGCTCTGGTCAGTTCTTATCGTGATTATGGCGATCTGTATTCTTCTGGCGCTTTGGGCATTGTGGAGATGGCTCATCCGCCCTCTTCGAAGGCTTGTCGCAGAACTCGAAGGGCTCAGCTGGGGGCGCGATCTTCCCGGCGTATCGGATCCGAGATCGGTCGGAGAGATCGGTAGCCTCCGAGAGGTTCTTTATAAGCTCGCAAGCGCAGCAGTAGAGCGGACACACCTCCGCAACCGATACGTAAATGATATCGTCAGGGTTCAGGAGGGGGAGAAGTCCAGGATCGCGCGCGAATTGCACGATGGCCCTCTGCAGAATATTACCGCCATGATTCAGCAGGTTCGTCTTTCAAGAATGAGCAGGGATGATGAAATCGTTAAAGAACGCCTGCTCCTTGCTGAAGAAACCGCGCATTTGGTAGTTCGGGAACTTCGGGAGATGTGCGACGAGCTTTCGCCTCCGTGGATCGATCTTGGTCTTGAGCAGGCTATGACCGAGCTGAGCGAACGGCTCGCCCGTCATTTCAATATCAATATCGTGATGGAGATAGACGATTCGTTGGAGTTGGACCACGAAAAACTCCTCTCCCTGTTCCGCATCTTTCAAGAAGCCGTGTCGAATGCGGTACGGCATGGGAAGGCAAAAGAAATGAGGGTCAATATTTTCAGAAATGCGGACGCTATCGTCTTCGAGATGGCGGACGACGGAACCGGTTTTGATACAAGGTTTAATTATGAAAGTCTCAGGGTGGAGGGACACCGGGGACTGGCAAACATGCTTGAACGTATGACGCTCGTCGGAGGGAAGCTTGAAGTTAGCTCACAAAAGGGCGAGGGAACGCTGATACGCTGTATTCTTCCGAATTTACCCTCTGAAGAGGGGGAATGCGGAAGTCCCGTTCCCATATTGGAAGGAGGGATCCCGCAAGGGAATCACCATGAGACTGAAAATTATCGGAGCCGCCGGTGAAGTAACCGGATCAAGCTATCTTCTGGAGTGCGGAACGAGCCGCGTCCTTGTTGATTGCGGTATTTTCCAGGGGAAAGACGACGAAAGAAAAAACCGCGAACCGTTTCCTTTTTCCTCCGCTTCATTGAGCGCGGTGCTTCTGACTCACGCCCACATGGACCATTCGGGACGAATCCCCCTTCTGGTCAAGGAAGGCTTTAAAGGAAAAGTATGGGCTACGCTGCCGACGCTCGAACTCGTAAAGGTTCTATGGTACGATTCCGCAAACCTCATGAAGGAAGAGGCGGACTGGCGGACAAAAAAGAACTCCAGAAAAGGACTCGATCCGGTCGAACCCATCTACACGCGCGACGATGTTGACGATGCCATCAAAATTCTTTCGGCTGCGAGCTACGACGACAAAATAGCCGTAGCCCCCGGGATTTCCGTTCGATTCAGAGATGCAGGCCATATCCTCGGGAGCGCGGTCCTGGAAGTTTGGCTGGAGGAAGAAGGGAAACAGGTCAAGGTTGTCTTCAGCGGCGATCTTGGCCCCCAGCGAACTGTCATGGAAAGAAACCCGGCGATCATCACATCGGCGGACTACGTGGTCATGGAATCCACGTACGGAGATCGCCTGCACAAAACCAACGCCGAGAGCAGGGAGGAATTCCGTGACGTCCTTACAACCGCTCTCAAAGACAAGGCAAAGGTTTTTATTCCTAGCTTCGTCGTGGACCGGGCGCAGAGAATCCTCTACGAGCTGGCTCTTTTAAAAGACGAAGGAATTCTGGGCGGTAACGTTCCCATTTTTTTCGACTCTCCGATGGGTGTAAAAGCCACGGATATTTACAAGAAACACATGAATCTTCTTTCCTCGGAAATCCAGCAGTACGTAAGCCAGGGAAAGGATCCATTTGCCCCCGGCAAACTGAAGTACGTTTCGAGCGTTGAAGAGTCGCAGGGAATCAATGATGTCGGACATGCCATAGTCGTCGCCGGAAGCGGAATGGCGAACGGAGGGCGCATCGTTCACCATCTGAAGCATGGAATCTGGAATCCGAAAAATCATGTTGTGTTCGTAGGCTATCAGGCTCAAGGAACGCTCGGTCGAAGAATCGTAGAGGGAGAGAAGAACCTGCGGATCGCCGGAGAAGATGTTTCAATAAAGGCGAACATACACACGATCAACGGATTTTCCGCGCATGCGGACCGCGACGATCTCCTTGCATGGGCCGGGAACTTTACTACGACGCCTCTCTTTCTGATCACTCACGGTGAACCGAAATCTTCCCTGGCACTTTCGGAAACGCTTGCTGCGGCCGGCATGAAGGGCGTTGTTCCCGTTGCGGGACAAGAGATAGAGCTTGAACCCAACGGGGCGGGCAAAGCGGTCCATATAGCTGAACAGCCGGTGGTCCTGAGAAGAGAAGAGGTTTCAACGCTTCTCACCGAAATTCTTGCACTAGCATCCGGCCTTCAGAATCGCGCCGTACCTGTTCAAGAAGAGGGAGTTCTCTCGCTCCTGAGGTCAAGCAAGGTGCTTCTTGAAACAGCGAACGAAAAAATGAACGAGCGCTTGAGAGCGGAATAACGGATTGCAGGAAATAAATTCTCCGTTTCTATACTGTTCCGGAGGTGGATGTATGCGTAAAGGTGGAGTATCCCCCGGAGTTCTCATCGCTGGTCTCGTTTTGTTCTTGATAATGCTCCTGTACGGAGAACGGGGCCCTGAAGGACGTCATCCCTCCGATGCGTTACCGGGACCTGCCGAAGGCACGCTCTTTCTGTATTATGAAGGAACAACCTCTTCCGGATTTTCGCCGTTGCTTAAAGCAACGGCGAAAATAGGAGGGAAGCGCGCCCCTGCGTTAGGCGCTTTATATTTCGTCTCCCCGCTTTTAGAAAAAGCGGGCGAAACAGCCGCCTTGCTCGCCTGGGAAGAAAACGCGATTCACTTCTATATGGCCGCAAGATTGCCAACAGAGCTTACTCAAGCGATCTCGGAAGGAAGCCTCCCAAAGAGCGTTGCGCCTTCTCTCTCCGGAGTAGCGTTGCGGGAGGTTTCTCCGG
>LVBO01000058.1 GCA_001604435.1 Synergistales bacterium Syner_01 | reverse complement strand
CGCTGGAGAACGGGCAGCTCGTCGCACGGGAGTTGAAGCTCGACTCCGCGTCGTAAAAAAAAGAGGACGCCCGCGCCCGTGAAAGCGCGCCGCGGAACACTGCGAAGGGGAGAGCGCAACGGTCGCCGCGTTCTCCCCTTCGCGCATTACACCATATATCTTGCCGGGACGACGCCGTTTTTGAACATCTCGTACAGCTCGCTCGCCTCTGTTTCGTCGAAGATGCCCAGCCGCTTGACGATTTCGTACGCGAACTCGATCCTGTCGAGCCCTCCCGCGGTTATCAGATTCCCGTCGGCGACCGCCGGCCGGTCCACGTAGAACTCCTCGTCGGCGTATCCGGGCAACACCGCCTTGAGGTAACCGAGGGAGTTGCTCGTATGCCGGACGCCGCGCGTCAATCCGGCCCGAACGACCTCCAGCGTGGCCCCGCAGATCGCGGCGACGGGAACGCCGTGCGACGAAAGGCGGCCGAGCAGTTCGCGCACGGCGTCGCTTCCACTCTGCTCCCACATGTCGCCGCCGGGCAGAAGGAAAAGCCCCGCATCGTCGACGTTCACCTCGTCGAGCGCGATATCGGGACATATCGTGAATCCGCCCATCGTCACGACATTCTCTTTCGAAAAACCGACGCCGACGATCTCCAGCTTTCCCGATTTGCGTATCTGGCACATCGCGAGCGCGGGCTCCCAATCCGCCAAGCCGTCGAAGACAAGTACGTACGCTTTGGACCGCATAAGAAAAGACCTCCTTCAATTCCTGAAAATACGGCGCATCGCACCCAGTTTTATACGAAAACATCGACAAGAACAAGAGGCTTCCACCGCTGTGACGAGACAGTGATAATATCATCGTTCGGCGAAACCCGCGAACTGCGATGCGAGAGGAATATGCACTCCTTTGCACGCACATGTTTTCCTCGCTCCAAGAGGAAAGGGCGCACACGTCGGCCTTCGGCCGTCCGCAACCTGTTACGTAGTTGCAAGCTTGACATTGAATAGTTGTTACATTCCCATGATAGAGTGAATTCGGGTAAAAAATTAGGGAAGAAAAAGGAGGAACAACAATGAAAAAAAGGTTCGTCATCATTCTGATGCTTTCATTGCTCGCCGTCACGACAACGCTGCATGTCGGTCCGGCCGCGGCCGACAAGGGGACGGTGGTCTCCTACAACACGCCCGTTCAATGGGCCAACTGGGGAGCGGTCTTGAAAGCCTTCAGCGGACGTACAGGAATTGACGCTCCGTCGGATCCCAAAAACTCGGGGCAGACAATGGCCGCTCTTGAAGCGGAAGCAAAGGCGCCTCAGGCCGATGTTGCCTACTTCGGAATCGTATTCGGCATCGAAGCCGGGAAAAAGAATCTTTTGGCTCCCTACAAACCGGACCACTTCGACGAAATCCCCGCAAACCTCAAGGACGCGGAGGGAAAGTGGCTCGCCGTTCACCAGGGAGCTATAGCTTTTATCGTCAACACCGCCGAACTGCGAGGGATCCCCGTTCCCCGAAGCTGGAAGGATCTACTCGACGACAAGTACAAGGGAAAGGTTGGCTTCCTTGATCCGACGCAGGCCGCGGTTGGATATTCCGTGTACGTCGCCGGGAACTTCGCCATGGGCGGCGACCTTGAGAACTGGGAACCGGGAGTGCGGTACTTTAAAAAGCTGCGCGAGAACGGTCTGATCCTGCCCGCGCAGACGGCAACCGCGATGGTGCAGCAGGGAGAGATCCCCATACTCATCGACGCCGACTTCAACGGCTACAAGCTCAAGCATATCGACGGCGCTCCTGTCGAGGTCGTCATCCCCGAGGAGGGTTCGATCTCCATTCCGTACGTCATCTCCCTGGTGAACGGCGCCCCCAACGAAGAGAACGGGAAGAAACTCGTCGCCTTCTCCCTTTCGGACGAGGGACAGAGGCTTTTCGCCGAGAGCTATCTCCGTCCGGCACGGAACATCGACATCGACCCGGCCATCTCGGAGAAGATGCTTCCCGCAAGCGACTATCGGCGGGTAGTTTATCCGGATTTCGGAAAGATGCGGGATGCCCAGGCCGAGGCGACCGCTCTCTGGCGCAACGACGTCGTCAGGTAGAATCGAATAGGGGGGAATCGCGGATGAACCGGAAGCAATGGGGTTGGATACGCGTCGCGGCGCTTTCCTCGATTCTCCCCGCCGTCCTTTTCGCACTGCTCTTCTGGCCGCTCCTCTCGCTGGGGCTCCAAAGCCTCGCGGGAGATGCCGGAGAGATCACATTCGAAAGGTACCGGGCGGTTCTCGCTGATCGTCGGTACTTCGATTCCCTGGTCAATACTCTGCTGATTTCGCTCTTTTCCACGCTCATCGCACTGATCGTCGGCGTCCCGTCGGCGATCTACGTGGAGGGAAGAAGGGGGAGGGATCGCAAGATACTGGCGGTCCTGCTGACCATTCCTTTGAGCCTCCCCGGCATCGTCATCGGTTTTTTCATCATTATCGCGTTCGGCCTCGCCGGCGTCGTCCCCAAACTCGTCGAATTCATCACCGGAGAACGGGCGCTCTCTTTCGCCTATACGTTCTATGGAATGCTGCTGGGGTACGTCTACTTCCAAATTCCAAGAGTCGTGCTGACGCTCCGCGGCGCTGTTTCGAACATCTCCCGGGATGCGATCGACGCGGCGAAAACGCTGGGGGCGTCCACGTTTCAAACCTATGTTCATATCATTATTCCCACACTGAAACCCTCTATCGTCAGCGCGGCAAGCCTCAGCATGGCTACTGGATTCGGGGCGTTCGGCACCGCGGCCACTCTCAGCCGGGGGTACCGGGTGATTCCGCTGGAGATAGCCGCCGCGTTCACCGAGAACTTTCAACCGAGGCTTGCGGGAGCCATGAGCCTGATTCTGGTGGCGATCACGGCGTCGATGTTGTTCGGCATCGCCCATATAGGGGCGCTTGGAGAAAATCGGTCGTTGGGCGGAAAAGGAGCGCACATGCAATGACGGCGAAAAAAGTACGGGCCAAGGACGGGATAGAACGGACGGGGCGGATAATCGCTTGGTGCGCGGCAACCGGATGTCTGACGCCAATCGTCCTCGTGTGCGCGGTGGCGACTACCCGCGTCTGGCAGCAAGGTCCGATACAAAGCGGTTTTACTTTGGAATGGATAATTCAGAGCTGGCGGACGATCAGCCCGTACGCAACGTTCAGCATTCAGCTCTCCGTATTGACGCTGGCGATCGATTTCATCATCGGCGTTCCTACGTCCTGGGTTCTGGCGAGACATCGATTCCCCGGCAGGGAGCTTCTCCTTTCGTTGACCAACGTGCCCATAGCAATCCCCGGAATCGCTATGGGACTTGCGTTGATCATCGCATATCCCATGCTTCGCAGGAACGGTTTTCTTCTGGTCGCGGGGCATGTTTTATACACCCTTCCCTTCTTCATCGCCTCGGTAACACCTCAACTGGGCGCCCGGAGCGTCCGCGACGCGGAAGAGGTCGCGGCGACTCTCGGCGCCACTTTCCCGAAACGGGTGATTCATGTGATCTATCCTCATATCAGGACTTCTCTGCTGGCGGCGGCGATCATGGTGGTCACGCTCTCTCTCGGAGAATTCAACATCTCGTTTTTTCTCTTCAATCCCCGGAACAAGCCTCTGCCGGTAGAGCTGTACTCCGCCTACATCACCGGGCGAATCGAAGTCGCGGCGGCCGTGACGTTATGGTTTCTCTGTTTCGTCGTACCGGCGACGCTACTCCTCGAGCGACTGGGCGGCGCGAAGGCGGGGCAGGCATGAGCGCGTACGAAAAAGCGGCTTCTCTCCGATTCGATCGGATCGACTTCGCCTACCCCGGCGAGGGAAAGCCCGCTGTCAGGGATATCAGTTTCGATGTGCGTCCGGGAGAACTTATGGTTCTTGTAGGACCTTCCGGCTGCGGAAAATCGACCCTTCTGCGCATAGCGGCGGGGCTGATTCTTCCGGACGACGGGCGGCTCTTCGTCGACGAAGAGGACACCGTCGCCCTTCCCCCCGAAAAGAGACGCATAGGATGGGTCCCGCAAAATTACGCGCTCTTCGAACATCTGAACGTCGCGGACAACGTGGGTTTCGGACTCAAAATGCAAAAAACTCCTACAACGGAACGCGCCCGGCGCGTCGCGGAGATGCTCGAACTATGCCGTATAGAAGAGCTTTCGAAACGCCCTGTACGCGCGCTCTCCGGAGGACAACGACAGAGGGTGGCGATCGCGAGAGCGCTGGCGGTGCGCCCCAGAGTTCTGCTGCTGGACGAACCCCTTGCCGCTCTGGATCCGCAGCTCCGTATCGCGCTCCGCGCCGACCTTAAGGAACTTCTTCGGGAGAGCGGCGTTACCTCTCTCTTCGTCACTCACGATCAATCGGAGGCGCTTGCGCTCGCCGACAAGGTGCTTGTGCTCAGGAAGGGAGAGATCGAACAGATCGGCGCTCCCGAGGAGCTTTGGAATTCCCCGGCGAACGAATTCGTTGCGGAGTTTCTCAACAACTCCGTCATAGTCTCGGGGAAAGCTCTCGACGGGCGTACCGTGGAGTTCGCGGGCTCGTTTCGCTGCCGAACCGCTCGGGATGTCCCTTCCGGCCGGGAGGTCAGGCTCGCGCTTCGAAAGGAGAACTTCGAAATTTCTCCCGACGGCTCGCACGCGAGGGTTACAGCCTGCGAATACGGCGGAGGACTCTATCAGGCGAAAGCGCGGCTCGATAACGGAACGTGCCTCCCGGTCAGCTCGCGGGAAGAACTCGCCGTCGGAGCCGCTATTCTCGTCGCCGTCAAGAAGGGCGTGGAAGTAACCGTGGTGGGCGCCTATGAATAACACACTGAAAATAATCGGGTGCCGCGCGGGCTCTCCGTTGCACGCCGCCCCCGCATCGGGGTACCTTCTGAAAACGACGAAGGGGAATATTCTGATCGAATGCGGCCCCGGCGTCGTGGTCAACCTAGAGAACGAAGAGGTCGAAAAAGTGATCGGCGTGGTGGCGACGCATCGGCACGCCGATCACTGTCTCGATCTTATGGCGCTCGCCTATCGCCTTCTCTTTCCCGTCCTTCTGAGACCTCTCCCTCTCTACGGACCGCCTTCGCTTCGGGAAACGATCTCCCTGTACGATTCGACGTTCGGCATCCCCTCGCTGCCCGCGCTGAAAAAACCGCTCTCGACAGCGTTCGACTTCACTCCCGTCCCTCCGGGAGCTCCGTTCGCCATAGCGGAATCGTGGACTTTCGATACGCTCGCGACGAAGCATCCCGTCGAAACGTTCGCTCTGCGGTCGCGCGAGTTCAACTTCGTCTACACGTCCGACGGCGCCTGTACCGACGAACTGCACGTCTTCTGCAAGAACTGCGGCGTCCTGCTTTCTGAGGTCACCTACCCCGATGAAGAGGGGCGCGATCTGAACGAGCACGGGCATATGACGGCCGCTCACTGCGCCGATCTGGCGAAGTTCTCGGGCACATCGACGCTGGTGGCAACGCATCTTTCGGATCCCGCCGACGGCGAACGAAGTATGCGAACAATTCGCCGGCTATTCGGCGGAGACGCGATACTCGCGTACCCCGGCCTGGAAATCCCGCTTGTACCGCGAGAGAAAGAACTCCCCGAACCGTTATGACCGTCGGCGGAGAAGCATCGGAAAGTATGCCGGAGTCCGCCGACTCTCGCGCTCCTTCGACGGACTCCGGGCTCGGAATCCTCTCATGGAGTCTTTCCTTTCAAATATTCGGCGACAAGTTCTTTCGCAAGCTCTTTCGACGAGTCTATCGTGCGCGCGCTGCGATGCTCCTCCCCTATCGTCGAAAGATCGGTGCATGCGAAGAGAATCGTGTCGACTCCTTCGGCGACGATCTCTTTCTCCAAGCGAATATATCGGCTCGCTATCGCCCTCATGCTCTCTTTGCTCTTTATACTCGCGATAAGCTCCAGAACGCTCTCCTGCCAGCGCGGGAGGAAGACGAACTCCTTCCCCCCGCCGAGGAGCGCGTCCTGATATATATTCATCTCCATCGTCGGTTTCGTGGCCAGCACCGTCGCTCTCCCGGAGTCGGGCGAGATGCCTTTCATGGTGATCGCGACCATGTCGAGCAACCGGGACTTCGCTCCGGCCTTCAGCGAGTCGTAGTACTTATGGGCTGTGTTGCACGGCATCGCGGTAATCGCCACGTCGTTTTTCTCCAGTTCGGCCAGACCTCTTGCGATCGCCCCGAACAGCGCGTCGTCGTCGATCGGTCGATCGACGTAAAACGGCGTGGGCCACGAGAAGAGGACCATCTCGGGGTACTCATCGTCGTATTTCGCCCCGTACTGCCTGCGGCATTCGTCGTACACCATTTCAAGAAAGGGCGCTGTCGACCGCGGCCCCATCCCGGCAAGTATCCCCAGTCTTTTCCCGCTCATGAACACATCATCTCCGTCCGTTCCGGCATCAAACGTCGCATCCGCTACAAGCGACCCCAACATATCGTTCAGGATCTTCCGCTCGTTTATTCTACTCTTCCGCTCGTCTAAAATGAAAGAGCGCCTCTTCTTCAAGAGAAAGGATTCGTCTTTTTTACCATGAAAAAGGGTATGAT
>LVBO01000505.1 GCA_001604435.1 Synergistales bacterium Syner_01 | reverse complement strand
GGTGGCGCGCGGCGCAATGAACGCCATCGCGGCGGAGGCGGGGAAGATGCGCTACTGCTTCCGCGAGATGGTTCGCTTCCTCCCGCTCTCGCTTCGTTCCTCGGTCATCGGGGTCTTTATCGGGGCGCTGCCCGGAGCGGGAGGCCCCGTAGCTTCGATCATCGCCTACGACTCGGCGCGGAAGAGCGTGAAGAACCCGAGCCGTCCGTTCGGCGAAGGGGCCGTGGAAGGGGTCATCGCGAGCGAAGCGGCGAACAACGCCTGCATCGGAGGGGCGCTGATACCGATGCTCACGCTCGCCGTCCCGGGAGACGCGGTGACTGCGGTCATCCTCGCGGCCTTTTACGTCCACGGTCTGCAACCGGGTCCGCTGCTCTTCGTCCGGACTCCCGAACTCTTCTCCATCGTCCTCGCGGGGGGATTCGTCGCCTCCGTCGCCATGCTGATTCTCGGGATGACCGTGGTTCCGCGGCTCTCGAAGATCGTCCTCGTCCCCAAGCGAATTCTGATGCCGCTCGTGACGGTGCTCTGCGTTGTCGGAACCTACGCGGTGAACTCCAGCATGTTCGACGTAGGGTTGATGTTCTGCTTCGGACTGGCGGGGTTTCTGATGCGGAGCCGAGGGTACCCTCCCGCGCCGCTCGTCCTCGGTCTCGTGCTGGGGGAGATGATGGACTCGAATCTTCGGCGGGCGATCAACATGGCGTTGGCGGGCGACAACTTCTTTCTCTCGCTCTTCGGCAGGCCGACAAGCGTCATTCTCGCGGGTTTAATCATTCTCTCCGTCCTTGCCGCTGTGCCGGGAGTGAAGGAGCGAGTGTTCGCGCTTTTTTCAAGAAGAGAGAGAGCAAAATAAAGTCGAGTAGCGAAGGGGAGGCTGAATTCGGCCCCCCTTCATTATTCCAGAATCGCCCCCTCGTTCAGAAGCGTCTCGCGGAGCACCTCTCGGTCGACCTCTTTGGGGAGCGCACCCATCTTCAGGCAGAGACGCATCGCCGTTCCCGCAGCCTGGCCGATCGCCATGCACGGCCCCATCACTCTTGTGGAGGCGTATGCCATCGACGATACGGAGATGTTCCTCCCGGCCGCCAAGACGTTCTCCAGGCCGTTCGGGAGCAGACACCGGTACGGGATGGAGTAGTCCTTGTCGCTCCACAGGTAGACCAGTTTGTTCTGTTCGTAGTCGTGATACTCCATAGGCCATGAACCCAAGGAGATTTCGTCGTCGAAACGACGTCCTTCCGTAATGTCCTCCTCGGAAAGAACGTATGCGCCCCTGATTCGCGACGCTTCGCGGACGCCCAAAGATGGAGCGATGGAGGAGAGGATCGCGTTTTCAAATCCGGGGACGTATTTTCGGAAAAAGCGTGCGTTCTCCAGCGCTTTCTCCCGTCCTTCCATCAATCCGCGCGTCACATCTTCCGGGAGCGACATATCGGCTTTCACCCAGTTCGCGTTGACGATGGCCGAGCTGTTCCCGGGGAGCACGGTCAGGACGCCGTTGCCGCGCTCCCCGGTCACGTCGCCGTTCAGCCGGGCTTCCGCGAGCAGCTCGCGTATCTGTTCCTTCGTCACCAGGCGCGCTCTGTCGCCGTCGACGCAGTCCATACGGAAGACCATGGTCGCGGCCTGAAGCTTACCTTCTTCTCCTCCGGAGACCACCGATGCGGGGTCCGCCATTCTTGCGAGCAGCGCGCCTCCGGAGGCGTCGACGGCAAGACGTGGGAGAATCGCACAGCGAGCCCCCGCTTCAGTATTGACAACCTCGACGGAACGAAGCGATCTCCCGGAGAAGGAGGCGTCGATGATGCAGCTCGAGAGCATCGACTGGACTCCGTGCTGTTTCATAAGGGCGTCGAGGGCGCATGCGAGCAGCTCGGGGTCGCAGGTGTCGTTTCTGTGCGTGTCTCTGTCCACTCCTTCCGCTATGCCGCCGTACCGGAGAAGCTCCTCGGCGAGGATATCGCGAAAACCGCCGATGATTTTCCGCCTGCCGGGAAGCGACGAGTAGCAGCCGCAGAGTGTGCTCACCAGACCGTTGGTCGCCGTGCCTCCGAGTCGTCCGCTCTTTTCGACCAGGATGACCGCCGCGCCCTTCCTTGCCGCGGCAAACGCCGCGGCGGCCCCGGCCACTCCGCCTCCCAGAATAAGTATGTCGCATACAACTTCTTTAACAGGATGCCGTTTCATCGTCTCCTCCTTTTCATTCCGCATCAGTGCGGTCTTGCAGTCGGTATAGGGTATTCATCGTGTGCAACATTGTAAGGGGAGCGAGGACACGAAGCAATCCCTTGAGCGTTGTGCCCGAGCGTTTCGCCGAGCACATCCCTGAATTGCTTTTTTCTCGGATAATCGGATGAATCGTATTCTTGTCTCACCCTTTGTGGTAGTATTGCTCACTGAGGTGATAAATGTGTGCGAAAGCTCCCGAGCGACCGGCCGAACCGATTATCAAGCCAGTAGTCGAATTGTTTCGAATCCACAACTACGAAACGAAGTGTTCGGTCTTGTCTTCGAGAACGCCTCCGATGCGATGCTCGTCCTCTCCGACGGACGTTTCATTGAATGCAATAACGCCGCTGTGG
>LVBO01000504.1 GCA_001604435.1 Synergistales bacterium Syner_01 | reverse complement strand
CCTCCAAGGGGGCGCAGGTGGACATCATCCATCTTCACGGCTCCATCGAGCTGGCGCCGAAGCTCGGACTGAGCGACTGTATCCTTGACATTGTCCAGACCGGCGGTACACTGAAAGCGAACCACCTCGAAGTGCTGGAGCACGTTTCCGACGTCTCGCTCCGGCTGGTGGCGAGCAAGAAGAGCGTCGCTCTCCGCTGGGCCGACATCCGGACGGTGAGCAGGGCGATCAGAAGCCGGTGCAAGGAGGTTCTGTCATGATCGAAAAAGAACGAACGACAAAGGAGACCTCGGTCTCTCTGCGCTTGGATCTTGACGGAGGTGACCGGCGCATCGACATTCCGTGCGGCTTTCTGCGGCACATGCTGGAGCTGTTCGCCTTCCACGCGGGGATCGGCCTCGACGTGACCGCGTCGGGAGACGTCGACGTGGACTGCCACCACGTGACCGAAGACATAGGCATCCTGCTGGGAAAGGCGTTCGAACAGGCCCGTTCCGGCAGGAACCTTCAACGCTACGGCTGGTGCGCTCTTCCGATGGACGGCTCCCTTGTGCTGGCCGCCGTCGATTTCAGCGGCAGGGGGCAGTTCGAATGGAAGGGCGGGTTTCCCGCCGAGCGGTGCGGCGACTTCGACCTGGAGCTCATACCCGAGTTCTGGCGCGCGGTCTGCCGTGAAGGAAGGATCACGCTCCACGCGCAGGCGCTCGCCTGCGACAACGCGCACCATCTTGCGGAGGCTCTCTTCAAGGGAGCGGGCAGGGCGTTCCGGCAGGCCCTCTCCCCCGCCGACGAGCTGCAAAGCACGAAGGGGACGCTCGCATGATCGGCGTCGTGGACTACCAGGTAGGGAACACCGGAAACGTCCGCCGCGCCTTCGAGCGTCTCGGGGAGCAGGTTCGCCTGCTGTGTTCCCCGGAGGAACTCGCCGGGGAAGTTTCCCTCGCGGTGCTTCCGGGAGTCGGGGCGTTCGGGCCCGCTTCGGAACGTCTCGCTGCCTCGGGGTGGCGAGAAGCGCTCCGTTCGTGGGCGCGCTCCGGGCGGCCGCTGCTCGGCATCTGCCTCGGAATGCAGCTTCTGTGCGAAAAGGGGCTTGAGGACGGGGAACATGAAGGTCTGGGACTGATTCCGGGAACGGTGCTTCCTCTGGCGGCGTCGAAAATTCCCCACATGGGGTGGAACACCGTGGAATGGACCGGTCGACCGCCGTCGTTTTCGCCGTCCGCCCCGGACGGTTCATTCTTCTATTTCGTGCACGGCTTCGCGCTCCCCGAAGGCGGATGCACAACAGGACGGACCACGCTCGAAGGGAATGTCTTCTCGTCGATGGTGCTGAAGGATTCCGTGGCGGGATTCCAGTTTCACCCGGAGCGCAGCGGCCCCGAAGGTGTCGCGCTGCTGGGCGAGACCGTCAGGTTCCTACGAAAGGAGGGCGCCCCGCGATGATCGTTTTTCCCGCGATGGACCTCTACGGAGGCGAGATCGTCCGCCTCAGGCAGGGGAAGTTCGACGAACGGACCGTGTATCCGGCAAAGATCGCCGAGACGGCGAAAAGCTTCCTTGAAGC
>LVBO01000503.1 GCA_001604435.1 Synergistales bacterium Syner_01 | reverse complement strand
CCTCGATCCACGATGGAAAATGGAAAAGTCGCTTTTCGAGGCAGGGCCTTTGGACGCCGAAGTGGTGAAGGCGATGGGTATCAGGCCGATGTGGTTCGATCGATGGCCCGTCGAACTTTCCGGCGGGGAGCTGCAACGGTTCTGCGTCGCCCGCGCGATGCGCCGCGAGACGCGCCTGCTTATCGCGGACGAGATGACCACGATGCTCGACGCGCTGAACCAAGCGCACATCTGGAATGTCGTCCTCGGGTACGCCCGGCGCCATCGCATGGCCCTGGTCGCCATTACGCACAACAAAGCGCTGGCGGAGCGCGTAGCGGAGCGCATCGTCAACGTCCCCGAGCTGAACCGCGTAAAAGTCGACCGTTCCGACCTTTAGCGGGAGGCCCCCTCCCGAAACGCGGTCAACGGAACTCGATGCTGCTTCGGATGTCCTCCCGCAACTTCTCGACGGCGGTCGTTTTTTCCCTCTTCCGAAGCGCATCGATGATCGGAAGGTGATTGTCCATGTATCGGGAGTAGAAATTCCGATCCCAGGTGCGCCGGAAAAACTGGGAAAAGATGATTTTTTGCCGGTTGATGGCGTTTCGCAGCACCTCGACGTAGTAGCTGTTGTAAAGCGCCTTCGCTACCGTGACGTGGAAGTTCAGGTTATGATGCCAGAATGTGATCGGCTGTTCTCTGTCCGGATCTTCGAGGTAGCCGCGATGCGCCTCCTCGATCCGTTCGACGGCGTCGGGGGAAAGTCGGTCCCAGTATTCCGAGAGGCAGTAGGGCTCGAGGTGCATCCTCAGCTCGATGATCCCGACATAATACTCCCTGTCGTAGTGCACCATCTGATACCCCACGCGGGCTATCCCCTTGAGGATTCCCTCGTTGCACAGCTCGACCAGGGCATCCCTCACCGGCGATTTGCTGACTTGGTATTTTTCGACGAGATCCTTCTCCCGGAAAACGGTGTCTTCGTGCAAATCCCCCGAGATGATCTCGTTGATTATTTGATTGTAGACATACTCTCGCAAACGCGCCGTCATGGCTGCCTCGACTTTCATTTGAAATGCTATTTATAGGTATTATACACTACCGTCCGCGACGGATTGAGAGAAAACGATTCAGGCGTCTCCGCGGACCTTGAGAGGCGCGACGCGCGCCCGCTCCGGAATGCGGAGACGATCGCCGAACGCCCTTGCTCCATGCGGAAGCGCACCTTCGAAACGGCGAAGGTGCGCTTCCGCTTTCTTCCTCGGGCGAACCGCCGGAAGTTCCGGCGGCTTGCGGGGGGTTATTTTTCTTTCGAGAAGCGTATTTTACAGACCGGACACTTCTGCGCGATGGTGTCGCCGAGTTCGAACCCGTACCCCATCGTCCGCGCGATCGCGCGGTCTCCGTCCATCGCCATGTCGCAGAGCAACTCCATCGTCTCCTGATCGACGCCGAGTTTCTTCCACCCCTCCACGAGGGCGCAGTAGTTGAACTCGACCTTCAGGTCGTTTTGCTCTTCGTTCTTGATGTCGATGGCGAACACCGACGAAGTGACCGGATTCATGAAACCGGCCCTGAACTGACGGACGTCGTCGGG
>LVBO01000057.1 GCA_001604435.1 Synergistales bacterium Syner_01 | reverse complement strand
CCTGGATGCAGAATATGGCGGCGGAGATGAATCTGTCGGAGACGGCGTTCCTTCTGGGAACGCCGTCCGGGTGGTCCCTCCGCTGGTTCACCCCGCGCGTCGAGGTGGCGTTGTGCGGCCACGCGACGCTCTCCACGGCGCATATCATGCTTCAGGAGGGGTTGCTTCGGCCGGGAAACGAGGCTGTCTTCCATACGAAGAGCGGTCCTTTGAGCGCACGAGCCGAGGATGAATGGATCGTCCTCGACTTTCCGGCGAAGAAAGTGGTTTCCGCCGTTCCTCCTCCCGGCCTCATCGAGGCGCTCGGGCTGGAACGCGACGAGTATTTCTTCTGCGGGAAGAATAAGGACGACTACCTCCTTGAGCTCCCCGACGAGGAACTGGTGCGATCGCTGGATCCCGATTTCGTCGCGCTCTCCGACGTGGAGGCCCGGGGAACCATGGTGACGGCGCCGTCGTCGCGCTGCGAGTTCGACTTCGCTTCCCGCTTCTTCGCGCCCGCCGTGGGAGTGAACGAAGACCCGGTGACGGGGTCCGCTCACTGCGCGCTCGCCCCCTACTGGGGGAACAAGCTGGGCAAGACGCTGATGAACGCCGAGCAGGTCTCCGCGCGCGGAGGCGCGATGCTGGTCGAGGTGCAAGGGGAGCGGGTGCTGCTGCGAGGGAAGGCCGTGACGGTCTTCCGCGGAGAGATCGTCTCTTGAGCAGGTAACTCCGGAAGAAGCGGAAGCGGGAGAGGGGGCTTCCGCTTCTTCCGGATGCTATGGATTGAGCGCCGCTTGCCCGGCGTCGATTCGGAAACGGGCGAGACTCTGCAGAAGTGTTCCGGCCTCCGCTTCCATCGTGTGCGATTCGGAGGCCGTCTTCAGAGACGCCGCCGCAGTCTCGAGCGTTATGCCGTGTATGGTCTCCACGGAGCGGCTTTCATCCTCCACCGCTCTGGAGACGCTGTCGATCCCCGTCGCGGTCTGTTCCGCCGCTGCGGCCTGTTCTTCCGCCGCCGCGGCGATGCTCTGAATGGTTTCGCTGATGCGCTCGATCTCGCGGAGCGCTCCGTCGAGTTGCTTGTCCGCATCCTCCGCTTTGAGAACGGTCCCCTCCATGATACCGTTCATCTCTTGCATGGAGGCGAAGGATGCGTGCGCGCTTCCTCCGAGTTCGTCGACGATCTTTTTGACCTCTCGCGCCGCGAGATTCGTTTCCTCGGCGAGTTTACGCACCTCGTCGGCCACCACCGCGAAACCTCTCCCCCCTTCCCCGGCCCGTGCCGCCTCGATGGCGGCGTTCAGGGCGAGGAGATTCGTCTGATCGGCGATGGAGGCGATACGTCCTATGAACGAAGTGATGTTTTCGACGGAGCGCTGCACATGCTCCATGGACGTTGCTACCGCAGAAGAGCGCTCTCCCAGTCCGCGAATCGCGAGCACCGTCTCGCGGACTTTCCCCCCCGCCTCCCGGCTGATAAGCGCTGTTTTTACCGCAGCCTCCGCTCCTTCCGTCGATGAGCACGCCGTCTCGCTTGCCGAACTCGCGATCTGCTGAACTCCGGCATCGCTCTCCTGGAGGGCTGCGGCGTTGTGTGCCGCGAGGCCGGCAAGGCGCTCGACCTGGCTTTTGATCCTCTCCATTGCTTCGGCTGTTTCCGAGGCCAGGCCCGAAAGGCATTGCGCCTTCTCCGCAGTCAGCGCCGCGCTTCTGCGCGCACCTGCTATCATACCTCGCTGCGCCACGAGCATTGTGTCGAACGAGGAAAGCAGCGCTTCGGTCTCGTCTCCGCGCCCTGCGAGCGAAAGGTCCGCAGTGAAGAAGAGATCCCCTTCTTCGACGCGGCGGAACATGGCGACGAGAAGCTTCAGCGGGCGGGCAAGCCGTCGCGCGAAGAGAACCGTGATTATCAGAAATAAGGAAAGAAGCGCCCCGGTCGCGAGCGCGAGAAAGACGAGAAAATTTTTCGTCTCGTCGATGAGGCCCGTCATGCTCTTGCCTGCGAAGAGCGCGCCGAGCACTTCGCCGTCGGGAGAGAGAAGGGGCTTGTATGTGGTAAGAAAAGGAACGCCCAATATTTCCGTCCTCCCTCTGTACGTCTCTTTTTCTTCGAGAACTTGCTTCGCGACGGATGGGTCGAGCTTCGTGCCCGTTGCTCGCGCGCCGTTCCGTTCGATGGTGGTGGCGTACCGCACGTCGCCGCCGAAAAGCGTCACCTCGGTTCCGAAGAGCTTTTTCACCGCATCCATGGGGCCGTTTTTGGAGAGGTCGTAGCCGACGCTTATCACGCCATGGACGATCCCCTTTTCATCTTTTACAGGAACGGCGGCTCGCGCGGTCAAGAGAAGTTCAGTTCCCCGCTCGACGGCGGCGCCTGTTTTCCCTTCGAGGGCGAGCGCCGTGCTGCGCTGATAGGCGATGGAATCGCCGGTTCGTCGACTGTGCGTACGTGCCAGGACAATGCCTCCGGAGTCGGCGATGGCTACGAAATCGGGCATTCCCTCTTCCTCCCCGTTGCGCGATTTCAAGAAGCGCAACTCTTCGGCGACTCCGTCCGAGGAGCCGGAAAAGATAGCCTCTCTGAGAGCCGGCGTATTCGCCAGAACGGCCGCCGTGCTTCCCGCCGAGGAGAGCATGGTGTTCAGCGCATGCTGGAACCCTTCCACCCCCCTGTCCGCTTCGCGCTGTACCTCTTCGGTGAAAAATGCCGTAAACCGGTGGAGCGAAAGAGCTGCTGTCGAGATCACCGCCAAAAGAAGCATCGTAGCGATGAGTATGGTCATTTTGAGCGTAATCGGACGTCGAATCTCGCGTGTCATCGTTCTCCCTCCTAGATGATTGATTCAAGCTGCTAAGCTTGAGTATATCAAGCATGCGTTCTTGTTGTGTTGCATTTGTGTTTCGCTTCCGTCTCTTTTTTTAATTTCCCCTGGGCAAAATAAAGTTAGTTTGCGCTAACTTAAAAATACGCCGAAACTTGCTCAAAGTCAAGCTTCATGGCGCTGATTGTGAGAGTCTCTGTTGGTTTAACTTTTTTTTGGGATATCGAAGTGGAAAATTGGGGTATTGAAATATCGCAAGATTTCGTGTAGCATCTAACCGATATATCGGTTAGATGCTACACGAATAAAAACGAAGGTTGCAAAAGTTGGAGGGTATGCGGAGAAATGTTGCATCTGGAGCCCAGGGAAAAAAGTAAAAGCGAGTCGGCGTATTCTGCTATCAAAGATCTCATCATACGGGGAAATTTGACCCGTGAAGACGCTCTCTCGGTGAATCTTCTGGCGTCAAAATTGGAGATGAGCAAGACGCCTGTTCGGGAGGCTTTGCAAAAACTGGAATCGGAGGGATTCGTCAGGATTATTCCCAACCAGGGGGTTGTCGTGTGCGAACTGACCGTCGGAGAAGCGAACTATATGTATGAACTCCGCATGGCGCTCGAGGGGTATCTGCTGCGCCGAGTGGTTCCTCTGATCACGGACGAGCATATACGTGCTCTGCGCCTCCTCCTGGAGAAGCAGCGCGGCGCCATGGAGCGAAACGACCCGTACGAATTCATGGAATACGACAACGAGCAGCATCTGTATCTGCATGAAATCTACTACAATCCGATGATTTTCGATGTGATGAACCGCCTTGTGGACCGGATTTATTTCGGAGGAATCCATGCGTTGCGATTGCCGGGACGTATGGACGCCACGCTCCGGGAACATGTTCTTATCGTGGACGCTCTGGAGGACCGCAATTTGGAAAAAGCATGCCAGACATTGGAGTATCACTTTACCAAGGGGCTCTCTTCCACGACTGCGTCGGTGGAAATTCATCTTTTGAAAAAAGGCTGAGGTCGCGGAAGAGCCTTTTTGCAGCCGGATGTATAAGAAAAAGGAGGATCTCTATGAAAGCGACTATTTTGGTGGAAAACTCTACTTGGAGAGCGGATTTGACTCCGGAGTACGGTTTGAGTATTCATCTCTCTGCCGACGGCGAGTCTCTTTTGATGGATACCGGGCAGAAGGACGCGCTTTTCGCGAACGCTCCCTTGCTTGGCGTCGATCTGACGGCTCTCGACCATATCGTGCTCAGTCATGGACATTTTGACCATGCCGGAGGACTTGGACGTCTTCTTTTAAGAGTGAAAAAACCGCATTTATGGGCTCACGAAAATGTCGAAGATGCGCATATGCGCGCAAAAAAAGGAAATGCTGTATTCATAGGGTGTCATCTCAACAAGGAGTCTGTAGTGTTTCATCCGGTACGGGGAACAACCCGAATAACAGAAAACGTTTTCGCACTGGAGATCCCTCCCGAAGAGAGAGACCCGGAGTTCGTGCATACTCCCGGCCACCTTGTGATTCCTCTGGAGAACGGAACATTTGAAACGGATCCTTTCAGAGACGATATCTCCCTTGTGGTAAAGGGAGAACGCGGCATAAGCGTCATTCTTGGCTGTGCGCACGCCGGGGTGGTGAATATCCTGGAGAAAGCGTCACGTACCTTTGGAACAAAAGCGTTTCATGCGGTGATTGGAGGAATGCATCTTGGAGATTGCCCCGAAGAGTTTGTGGACAGAGTAACGTCCGCTCTCGCGGCGCGTTTTCAGGTGGACGTGTGGAGACCGTGTCACTGCACGGGGATTCATTCCGCATGGAAGCTGGCATCGAAGGCCGGTAATGTCGAGTGGGCGGGGGTGGGAACGATTCTGGATTTATAACGAGTGTGCTGAATACGAGTCGCGTGTACGGAATCCAGCGTGTTGAAACGGCTGGACGTTTGGTCTTTTAGTAGAGTCTGCGAGATGTGAGGAAAAAACGGTATTGGAGATGGTGCAGAATGTTGGATGCGCTCAGTGTAACGGTTTTAGCGGAGGACAGCGTGCCTTACGAAAGTCCGCTTCTCGGTCAGCACGGGGTTTCATTCTGGCTGGAGGCGGAACAGAACGGTAATGTAAAGCGGGTTCTTGTCGATGTGGGGCAGAATCCGGATGCGCTGCTCTACAATATCGAGCAGCTGAAGATCCCTCTCGGGGAGACCGACGCGGTTGTACTGACTCACTGTCACTACGACCACACGCAGGGGCTCTCGAAAATTCTGAAGGCCATCGGGCGGCGCGATGTCCCGGTGATTGCGCATCCGGCGCTTTTTCGCCCGAATTTTATCACGGCCCCGTTCTTCCGGCACGTGGGAGTGATGCAGGGGGACGAACCGCTCGACATTCAGGCGGCCGGAGGGAGGCTCTTCCTTTTCTCGGAGCAGTTGCAGCTGATGCCGGGTCTTGAGACGACAGGCGAAGTCCCGCGCACGACGGATTTCGAGGAGGTCGGCATCGCGCTTTGCACGGTGGATGAAAAAGGGCGCGTTGTACCCGATCGGATGCCTGACGACCTTGCGCTCGTCGCCAGGGTGAAGGGGAGAGGCGCAGTTGTGGTGACGGGGTGCAGTCACGCGGGGATCATCAATATTCTCAAACATTCGATCAAGCCCGGAGAGCATGTGGATGCTGTTATAGGAGGCCTTCATCTCGTGGAGGCGTCGAAGGAACGTATTCAGAAAACAGTGTCGGCGCTGAAAGAGTTTTCACCTTCTCTGGTTGCGGCAGGTCACTGTACGGGGTTCCGCGCGCAAGCCGCGCTCTACGCGGCGTTCGATGAAACGTTCGCCTCGATGGGAGCCGGGACCGTCTTCGCCTTCAAGGCGTAGCGGACCATGTGCCATAGTTATGCCGCGTATTTTTTTCCCGCAAACAGCGGAGTTGGTCGAAGGAACGCTTGCGGGCGAAGGAGGACGCAAGCGGAGGTTTCTGGAGGACATCAGCCGGCAGGAAAAGTGAAGAGGAAGTCGCCGTTGTTATCGGGCGACTTCCTCTTCACTTTCAAGTTCTTCAATCAGGCGTTCGCTCTCGGAAAAAAGGCGGAGCAAGGTTGATGCAACACCCTCGTCGGAGAGGTTGTCAAGCTCTCTGTGCAGCGCTTCCGCAAGGAGAAATGCTTCGCCTTCGCCGAAGTAGGCCAGGTTCCCTTTGAGCCTGTGGGAGAGTATCCGGAGCGTGTCCCTGTCCTTCCGGTCGAAGGCCTCGCGCATCGAGAGCAACAACGGAGGTGCGAGCGCGAGAAACTCGCCGATGATTTTCCTCGCCAACTCCGTATCCCCTTCCGTAAAGGAGAGGATGGCGGAAGCGGCGTCGGGGCCCTTCGCCGCGCTCTTTCTGGCGGAGGGAATGCCGGTGATTCTCTCGACGGTGGAGAGAAGCGTCTCCAGCTTGACCGGTTTCGCAAGAAAGTCGTCCATATCGGCGGCAAGGCAGCGCTCTTTGTCCTCGGGGCCGGCGTAGGCGGTCACGGCGACTATCGGAGTGCGCCGTCCCTTTTTCTTTTCTTCTTCGCGGATGACGCGAGTCGTCTCGAGCCCGTCCATTCCGGGCATCTGAATGTCCATCAGGACGACGCTCCACTCTTTGTCGAAGAGAATGTCCAACGCCTCCCGGCCGGTGGAGACGGCGCAAACAGCGTACCCTCCGTGTTCGAGGCTTGAGGCGATGATCTTCCTGTTCATCGCGTTGTCTTCCACGAGCAGAACCGGCGCACCGCCGTTCTCCGCATCTTCGGAGATGCCGGCGGTCGATAACGGGATAAAAAACGAGATGACCATTCCCTCTTCCTGTTTTTTTACGTGCAGCCGTCCGCCCATCGCGGTGATGACCGACGAGCAAATCGAAAAACTCAGGCCGGGGGGCGCGTTCCCTTCAATAACGGGGTCGCTCGGCAGAGCGATGTCGCCGTATTGCCATTCTATCGAGAAGAGCGCTTCCAGGCCCTCGGCTGTAAACCTTCGCGTGACGACCGAGAGCTTGACGGCGGTGTTCGCACTCAACGCGATGACGTTCGAGAGGAGAAGGTGAAGGAGGTTCTCGATCTGTACGCTGCTCCCCTTCACCAGACGAGGAATGGAGGAATCGACGTCGAGCGCGATGCGGGGTTTTCTCTTTCGAATACGCTGATGAAGCGCTTTCAGGACTTCCGAACAGAGTGCGTCGAGAGAAAAAACGCTCTCTTCCGTCCGAGCGTTTTTGGGTTTTGAGGAAGGGCGCGGCGTTTCCGTGGCGCACCGGCTGTACTGGGCGCGCCACGGCATAAAAGACGGGCGTTCGCTGTGTTTCATGAGAATGACTCCGATCTGACTCTCTCGCGCAGGAGGTAGCGTTTCAGCGGCCTTCCGGGGCCGTTGTATTCGAACTGTATTTTGACCGCGCCTGTCCTGGAGAGGTGGTCGAGGTATCTCCACGCAGTGGAACGTGAGATGGAAAGGCGGTTGCATATCTCTTCCGCGGAAAGCCCCTTGTCGTCGGTCAATTCTTTCATTACAAGGGAGAGCGTCCCCGGTTGCAGCCCCTTGGGCAGCTTTTCGCTCCCTCCAGGAGATTTTGTTGCGGAGGAAATTTCGAAAATCGTGTCCAACGCATCCTGGGTCGCCTCCTCGGTATCGGCCGGCATCTTCGTCCGATGTTCAAGATAGGCTTCAAGAGATGTTCGGAAGCGCTTCAACGAGTAGGGTTTGATCATATAGTCGAACGCTCCCAGCAGCTTGGCCTGCGATACCAGCTGCGGATTTTTTCCGGCCGAGACAAGAATGACGTCGGTGACGTTTCCCTCCGCGCGGAGCTTTTTCAGCGCGTCGAGGCCGGAAAGCCGGGGCATGAAAATATCCATGACGATGAGATCGGCTGAAGACGACTCGAAAAAACGCAGCAGCTCCATGCCGTCGCCGACGGTCCCGGCCACGGAAAATCCGCGCACTTGCTGGATCGTCTGTACATGAAGGCTGCATACCATCGGATCGTCCTCCGCCACGAGAACCCTGACGGGTAGTCTTCGTTTCGTCATTTTCCTCACCCCTTGAATGAATTATATGCTCTCGTTCCACGTTCGTAAACACAATGAACAAAAAGAAAATCAATGAACAAAACTCTTGCGTTTTTACGGCTTGTGATTCAAAATAAATGGCACACAAATTGCATTCTCGGTTCGGTTGATGAACTTCCCCACGCACTGGTTCCGCTTCCCGAAAACCTGCCCCGGGTTTTCGACGAGGAGCGGAACCCCCTTTTTTCTCCCGGCATTCGGGAACGCTCTTCCCGCTTGACTTTCTTGGCCCTGCAAGGCATTATTATCACGTTCGAAGGAGGGATCGCGATGACGAATTTTGCGCAGTCCGTTGCGCCGTACATTCTGTATACGTGTTCCATCGTTCTTCTTCCGCTCGGGATCAATCGCTTCCGGGCGGGCAGTCCTGTAAAGGGGGTTCTCGATTTCGTGGGAGCCGGAGTGATCGCCGTGATGGCCTGGAGTCTTGCGAACCCTTAAGTGCGGAGGGCGCGCTTCGTGCTTTCAGCATTTTGCACGTTTCTTTTTCCCTTTTCTATGGTACACTCTGTCCGTTTTGTTCCCGATTCCGTGCAGTAACATTTTAGGGAGGTTTTTGAATGAATCGTTTGAAAAAGGTATGTGTGTCATCGCTGTTGCTCGTTGTTCTTATGGCGTCCGCCGCGGCTGCGACCGAGGCGAAGTCCGAGCCTGTAAAGGCGGAGCCTTCCGCCGCAGTTGCTGAGAAGGCCGCCGCTCCCGATCCCGAGACCGTGCTCGCTACAGTCGGATCGACCGAGATCAAGCATAAGGACGTCGCCGCGATTATCGGCCGGCTCGATCCTCAGAGGGCTGCCATGTACGACAACGAGATGGGGCGCCGCGCGATTCTCGAGGAGCTGGTCAATATGGAGCTCTTTTCTCTGCTCGGGGCCGAGCTTGGAGTGGAGAAGGATCCCAAATTCATCGAGACCATGAACGAAGTCCGGAAGGACGTCACGCGCCAGTTCGCGGTCGAGGCGATCATGAAGGACGTGGCCGTCTCCGACGAGGAGATCGCCGAGTTCTACGAAAAGCACAAGGAGAACTTCAAGGTTCCCGAGACTGTCCGCGCGAGCCACATACTGGTCGCCGACGAAGACGAGATGAAAAAGGTGCGTGCGGATCTCGACGCCGGAGTGTCTTTCGAGGATGCCGCGCGGAAGCACTCTTCCTGCCCTTCGAAGGAACAGGGCGGCGACCTCGGTTTCTTCTCCAAGGAGCAGATGGTGCCGGAGTTCGGCAACGCGGCCTTTGCGATGAAGGTCGGCGATGTTTCGACGGAACCGGTAAAGACACAGTTCGGCCTGCATCTGATCAAGCTTGTCGATAAAAAAGAGGCTTCCGTTCGTCCGCTTGATGAAGTGCGCGCGCAGCTTACCGAGTCTCTTCTGAACGAAAAGAAGGCGGGAGTCTACAACGATCAGCTGTCGAAGCTTCGCGAAAAGCATCAGGTTGTCATCGTGGAAGAGAAGAAGGAAGAAAAGAAGTAAATCGGCGAGTCCTCAATCAAGACACCGAAAAAACGAAAAACAGGGCGGAGGACCGGGTTTCATCGACCTCCGCCCTGTTTTTCGCTCGTTTCCCGGCTATTATATGTCCCCAATATCGGACCAGAAGCAGTATCTGTTCTTCCCGCGCTCTTTCGCCTTGTACATGGCCATGTCCGCGCATTTCATAAGGTCCTGCGCGGTGGCGCCGTCCTCGGGGAAGCGGCCGATGCCGATACTGGCGGTGATGGAGACGGAGGCTTCTTCAAGGCGGATCGGTTCCGATACGCCTCGAAGAAGCCTTTCGGCACACTCGGCGAGCTGCTCTCTCGATGAAGGGGAGCAGATGATAACCGTAAACTCATCTCCCCCCATCCTCGCCACCATGTTCTCTTCACCCATTGCCCGGGCTATTCTGCGCGCCGCTTCCTTCAGCAGACGGTCTCCGCTGTCGTGTCCGAGGGTATCGTTGACGTTCTTGAAACCGTCGAGGTCCATGAAGAAGACCGTAAACGGCTTTCCCTTCGCGACTTCGTCAAGCAAACGAGAGTAAAAAAGTTCCCTGTTGGCAAGTCCCGTGAGCGCGTCGTGCCACGCGCGATAGCGAATCTCCGCTTCCATTCTCTTTCGCTCCACGATCTCCCGCCGGAGGTCCTCGTTTGTTCTGGCGAGCTCCTTCGTTCGTGCGGCCACTTCTTTTTCCAGGTTGTTTCGATAGAGCGACAGCTCCTCTTTCGACTTCTCCAAAAAGTGGACTTTTTCCTGGAGTGCGAGGTTGAGCGTATTGATCCTGCGGAGAAGCATGGTCGTGCCGATGACGCCGGATGTGGCCGACAGGACGATGGAGAGGAAATCCGGGTAGGAAGGGGCTTGCTTGGCTTCTTCTTCCTGTCCGAGAATGCCGATAAAGAGGCCGAGCACTCGCGAGGCCGAGGCGAGCGCATGAAGGAAGATTTTCCGGGAACGGTCTTTTGTCGCGACGATGACCGGTTTCTTTCTGCGAAGCGTCCAGGCGACGGTGCGGTCTTCGATCAGCGGGTATTTTTCCTGCTCGATGACGTGCATTTTTTCCGGGGGATCGACGTATGCGGGGACAAGGGCCATATCGTCGTCCTCGTCGGCAAGGAAGAAAGCCAGCGTCTCGAACGGCAGGAGTGCGCGAATCTTCACCGCGGACTCCCTGAGGATCTCTTCCACGGAATCGATGCCTGTGAGCGAAGCGGTGAAAGAACCGATGTCCAGGGCGACTTCAAGCGCTTCCATTGCGGCGCGACGCTCCATGGTGAGGAAAACGATTCGTTCTTCGAGCTCGGGGATAGTCTGTTCGCCGTTCATAGCGCTCTCTCCTTTTTCGCGAAAGAAATGCGATTTTATGCTCTTGCCGTTTATTATACTCTGCCGGAGAGGTATGATAGGATAGTAACTGTATGTTGTTCCAAGAAGCGCTCGTCCCGGCAAGAACCGAATGTCTTTTCCGGGAGGCGAGGAGGGTAAGGAATGGCTGAGGTGTTGAGAGAGAAGGGGTGCGTTCCTTCGGACGAGTCTATGTGTTCTCTGTTTAAACGGGCCGGCGCTGCAAAGACCTGTCTGCAGGTTCTTCGGGAGACGAGCCATGGGGGGAGGTTCTGATGGATTTTGTCGGACTTTTTCTTATTTTCTGCGCCCGTATTGTCGATGTAAGCTGCGGCACGGTCAGGATTCTCTTCCTTGTTCGGGGGAGACGGGCGATGGCGGCGATGATCGGTTTCGTCGAGGTGATGATCTATCTTACCGCTCTGGGGCATATCATCGGGGGCGGGCGCGAGATGGACTGGATACAGATGGTGGTCTACTGCGCCGGTTTCTCCACGGGAAATTTCGTCGGTTCCCTGCTGGAGGAGAAGCTGATGAACGCCTACGTTTTCCTTGAGCTCATCATGGACCGCACGCCCGAGACGAAAGAGATGATCGATAATATCCGTGCGGACGGTTTCGGAGCGACGGTGCTCTACGGAAGAGGACGGGACGGTATCCGCACGATCGTAAAGATTATCTGCCGCAGAAAGGACGTGCCCGTCATCGTCGCGCACACCCACAATAAAGGATTCATCTGCATAAGCGACGTCAAGGGGTGCTCCGGCGGACAATTCCGTTTTCAGCGCAAGTAACTTTCGATTCATACCCCTGGTTCACGGAAGGAAGGGATGGGGCTTCATGAAGGACAATCTGGGAGTTGTTCGCGAGATGAACATCGGAGAGATAGGGGGGCGTCGGGCGGGTAGCTGTCCGGAAGGATACTGCGACAAGACGCTTCGGCTCGAAAGAGAGCTGACCCGCTGGAAGCGCGAAGAGGCCGTCCTGCGCGACATCGAGCGACGGTATCTTGCGCTGCTCGACAGCCCGCTGTTGATCCTGATGATCCTCTCGGAGGGGAGAGTGCTCTTTCTGAACAGGCGCGGCGAGGAGTTCTTCGGCTTCGCACTTCGCGAGCGCCCCCGATTTCTCCTTTCGGAGTACGCCGCGTCCGGATATGCTTCAGCGGTGGAGAGCCTCTTCTCGCCGGGGGCCGACGGCGTCGTCCGCGGAGGGCGCCTCGATTTCGCCGTTCGTTCGGAGGATGGACGGGAGCGGAGGATCGATTGCGCGTTCGTCCCCGGCGTCTACCAGGGAGCGCCTGTGCTTCTGGGCGCAGGGTACGAACTTCCGCAGGACGGGGAGAAGGGCTCGGAGACCGACTCGGTGCACGTAGTGCTCTCGGAAAGGGAGGACCTTCTTTTCTGCTCCATGGATGCGGAGTTCGTGCCGTCGTTCATGACCGAGGGTTTCAGAGACGCTTCCGTTCGCATCTGGGGGAGGAGTCCCGACCCGAATGAATCGCTTTTGAAGATTCTTCCCTCCGATGAGCATGGAGAATCGTTCCGCCTCGCGGCAGAGAGAGCGCGTGCCGGAGAAGCTGCCGAAACCGCTTTCGAGACGGGAGATTCCGTCTATGCCTGCTCCTTCGCTCCGTTCTACAGCAGGGAGGGAGAACAGCTCGGAATCTCGTTGCTCCTGACCGACAGGACCGAACTCTGCCGGCTTGAGAGGGAACGGTACGCCGAAGCGGAGAATTTCCAGCGTCTTTTCGCATCTTCCGGGGAGATGCTGTTGATCGCCTCCGCGGAGGATGGGAAGCTGCTTCGGGGATCTCCCGCGTTTCTCTCGCGGATGGGGTATACCGAGGCGGCGCTCTTGGGGCGGACGGAGTCGGAGCTCGCCTTGTATGCCGATGCTCCGCAACGGGAGCGAATAGTACGCGAAGTGGAATCGAGCGGTTTCGCCGAGGTTTTTGAAGTCGAGATGCGGACGGTGTCCGGCGATATCTTCCTGGGCAGTGCGTCCGTCGTCGGCATTCTGCACGAGGGGCGGGACAGTCTCCTCTACATCTTCCACGAAACGGCCGCCGAGACGGAAGAGGCGGTCCCCGCCGCGACGAGCGAAGATGCGGACGGCGCCCGCGGACAGGAGAGTGTTCTCGAAGCGGTTCAAGAACTCCCGGAAGCGGAAGCAACGGAAAACGCCGAGGTTGTGGAGGGGGACCGCTTCGACGGCCTTGAACTTCCGGAGTCTCCCGAGGAGGAGCAGGAAACGCTTCTCGAATCCTCGGCTCTCCAGCCGGAGGGCGTGCAGGACGACCGATTGCGTTCCCTGCTCGCTCAAAACGAAGATGCGATGCTCTGTCTTCTGGACGAAGCGTGTGTTCCCCTTGTCATGACCAAAGGATTCGCACGTCTCTGCGAGAAACTCTGGGGCCGTCTTCCTGCGCATGGAGCGTCGCTCCGTGACCTTCTGCCCCGGGATGTCCAGGGCGAAGCGTTCCGTACGGCGGTCGAGCGGGCCCGGAACGGAGAGCGTTCAAAGGCGGGGCATGAGGCGGGCGAGCGCTACTTCGTACTCTCTTTTGCGCCGGTCGTTGATCCCGACGGCCGTTGTGCGGCGATTTCGCTCGTGGCGACCGACCGGACGGAATCCCGTGCGCGCGAGAGGGCATGCCGCGCCGAAGCCGACAATTTCCGCCGCCTTTTCTCCTCCTCTCCCGAGATGCTGGTGATCTCCTCGGTGAAGGACGGGCGCGTGCTCCGCTGCAATCGTGCGTTCCTCTCCAGGATGGGGTTCGTCGAAACCGCCGTCTTGGGACGCACCGAGGAGGAGCTCGGCATCTACAACGGATCGGGGCAGAGAGAGCGCCTGATGAAAGAGCTGGACGCCGCCGCGTGTGTCGAGAACTTCGATGTGCGCCTGAGGTCGTCCTCCGGCGAGATATTTCCCGGGCGAGTTTCCGTCGAGAGAATCGAAACGGATGGCATACCTTCTCTTCTCACGGCCTTTCGAGATATCACGAATGAGAAAGAGGCGGAAGAGCGAAAACAGGCCGCCACGGATACGCTCTCCGGAATTCCCAGCCGTAGCGGATTCGAGCGGACTCTGAACACGGAGATCGAACGGGCGATGCGGTACAGGACGAACATGTCCCTCATCCTTATAGATGTGGACGGCTTCGGCTCGCTGAACGAGACGCTCGGGCGCGAAGCCGGCGACAGGGTGCTCAAGGATTTCTGCGCCGCCGTCAAAAGCCGTATCCGCCCGACCGATTTCATAGGCCGCTGGGGAGGGGACGAGTTCTCGGTGCTGACGCCGATGAGCGGGCCTCTCGCCTTTCAGGTTGCGGAGTCGATACGCGATATGATCTTCAACTACAGATTCCTGCCCGACAGAACCCTCTCCTCCAGCATTGGAGTGGCGGAGTTTCGTCGGAGCATGGATCTGGACGAATTTGTGAAAAGAGCGGAGGACGCCCTCGCCGAGGCAAAAAAGGCGGGGGGAAACAAATCGGTTCTCGCGCCCTTCGTCCCGTGATGTTTCGGCGTGCCGTCGCACACGATCCTTCCGGGACGCCACCAGTCGGAGGAGGAAGAGTATGAGCAGGGTTCAGATTATTGTTGAGGGCATGACGGCAAGCGGCAAGTCGACGGTGGTGAATCTCCTTTCCGAACGGCTGGGACTGCGCGTCATGCCGGAGGAGTTTCGGGATCAGTACGATCTGCTGCGCCGTTTCCACCTGGAACGGCGCTGGGCTTTCCCCATGCAGCTCAACTTCCTCGTGACGAGGTTCGCCCAGTATCTCTGCGCGTCCGAGTCCGACGAGTATATTCTCGACCGCAGCGTCTTCGGCGACAAGATCTACGCCACGCTCTACTACAAGCTGGGATATTTCCGGGACAGCCAGTTCGGAACGTACCTGATGCTGTACGATTCGCTTTTGAAGCATCTGACCATGCCCAAATTGATTATCGTGCTCTCCTGCCCGTTCGAGGAGATAATGCGGCGAATCCGCATGCGTGGACGCTCCGACGAGATAGAGGCGGGGGAGGAGTACTGGCGTTCTCTTTACGACGCATACTCGTCTTTTCTTGATTTCGTACGCTCGGAGACGGGGCTTTCGACTACGCGCTGCATGACGCTGGATCTGGGCGATCCGGCGTTCATCCACACCCCCGAAAGGGTGGAACGTTTCATCGAAGAAGTGACGGAGGCATTGGATGCGGGGGCGCCGGTGAGAATGACGGGAGGCTGACGCATATGGCGTTGAGGATATGTGAATATTGCGGCAAGGCATGGTTCGACGAGGGCGATGAGAAGCAGCAGGTGTCGCTCTGCCCTCCGTGCGCTCAGGAGGTGCAAGGTATTTACATGCTCGCATGGGGGTATCTGCGGGACAATACCGCGGAGGCGGGCAGGCACAGGAAAGTAACGATACAGCAGCTCGCCGACGAACTGGGAATAGATACGAAGGCGATCAATCTGCTTGTGAAGATGGGGAAGATTCAGATCGAATCGTTCGCAGGCGAAGGGAACGCCGACGAGATTGCGAGAAATCTCGAAATACTTCGGAAGCTCCGGAAAAATATCAGAGGAAGTTCGAGATACGACAGAAGCGGAAGGTAGCGCCTTCTTCTATATAAAATAAACAGCCGGCTCGCGTCCGACGGCGAAAGAGACGAACGAGCGCTTTTTCAAGGACGCTATGAAAGGAAGTGCGTCTCATGATGTACGACGTCATTATAGTAGGTTCCGGTCCTGCCGGAATCTTCGCCGCCATGGAGTGCGTGCGGCAGGAAAAAAGAGTGCTGATCATCGACAAGGGACGCTTGATCCGCGAGCGCAAGTGCCCGATCGTCGAGGGGACGAGCAAGACCTGTTTGAACTGTTCTTCGTGCAGCATCGTCTCGGGGTGGGGGGGGGCGGGATCGGCCTCCGACGGAAAACTCACGCTGACCACGGGCTTCGGCGGAAACCTCGAGGAGAGTATCGGGGAGGACGCGCTCCTCGACATGATCGCGCACGTGGACAAGGTGTTCGTCGAGTACGGCGCCGACAACCACGCCTACGAACCTTCGGGCGACATCGTCCGCGAGACCATCAGGAAGGCCTCCAGCGTCGGGATCAAGATTCTCCCCGCGCGGATCCGCCATATAGGCACGGACGCCTCGCGCGAAGTGCTCAACAACATGTACGAGGCGCTGAAGCCGAAGTGCGAAATTATGATGGGAACGTTCGTCGAGGATTTGCTGATCGAGAACGGGCGCGCCTGCGGCGTCGTCCTTGCCGACGGAACCGTCCTCCGAAGCGGGAGCGTCATCGTCGCCCCCGGAAGGGAGGGGGCTTCCTGGCTGGCCGGCGTCGTCGCGAAACTGAACATCCCGATAGCCTCCATGCCGGTGGATATCGGCGTGCGGGTGGAAGTTCCCGACAGCGTCTGCGAAGACCTCACGCGGCACTTCTACGAGATCAAATGCCTGTACAATACGCCGACCTTCGACGACAGGTGCCGCACCTTCTGCATGAATCCTTCGGGGTTCGTCGTCTATGAATACAACCAGGCGCACGACCTCGTCACCGTGAACGGACACAGCCTGAAGAATGTGAAGTCGCGAAACACGAACTTCGCCATCCTGGTGACGAAAAACTTCACGCAGCCGTTCAACGATCCCATAGGGTACGCCACGCACGTCGCGAAATTGGCGAACATGCTCGCCGGAGGGGGAATTCTGGTGCAGCGGCTCGGCGATCTCCGGGACGGCAGACGTTCGACGCAGTCGCGCATCGACCGCGGGATGATCACTCCGACCGCGAACGCTCAGCCGGGCGACCTCAGCCTCGTGCTGCCGCACCGCTACCTGACGGACGTCGTGGAGTTTCTTGACGGCCTCAACTCCATCATGCCGGGAGTCAATCAGAACGACACGCTGCTCTACGGGGTGGAGATCAAACTGTACTCTCTGAGGCTCGAACTTCGGAAAAACCTGGAAGTGCCGATCATCGAACGTCTGTTCATGGCGGGAGACGGCGCGGGCGTCAGCAGGGGAATCATACAGGCCGCGGCGAGCGGCGTCGTCGCGGCGCGCGGCGCGCTGGCCTAGGGCCTGTCCGCGGAGGGGATGAACAGATGCGAATCAAGACGGCTCCCGACGATTTTCGTGTGGAAGAAGTGCTTCATTTCGCTCCGGCGAAGAAGGAAGCGCCGTTCCGCGTCTTCCTGCTTGAGAAGGAGGGGTGGAACACCGCCGACGCGGTGCAGGAGGCGGCGAACGCGCGCGGCGTGCCGCTGGCCGAGATCCGCTCGGTGGGGAAGAAAGACCGGCACGCGCACACGCTCCAGCACGTCTCCGTCCCGTCGAAGTACGACCTTGCCTACGAAGGAAAGGGGTTCGTCATCCGCTTCGCCGGCTACTCCACGGCGCACCTCGCGCCGTCCGTGCTGAAAGGCAACCGTTTCTCCGCTGCGCTCCGCGACATGACAGCCGCCGAGGCCGGTGCGTGCGAGGCGCGGCTGGAGCGGATCGCCGCGCGCGGCTTCGCCAACTACTTCGACGACCAGCGCTTCGGCAACGTGGGAGAGAAGGGCGAGTTTTTCGCCGAGATGCTGGTGAAACGACGCTTCGGACCGGCCCTCAGGAAGTACTTCTCCTTCCGGCACCCCGACGCGCCCCTGCCGCTCAAAAAAAGAAAGGCGCAGCTCGCCGCACTCTGGGGAAAGTGGGAGGAGATGGCGCCGCTCTGTCCCGAACCTCTGTTGAAGCAGATGCTCGACATCCTCCGCCGCAAGGGGGAGGGCGGGTACAGAGCATGTCTCAAGCTCATCCCGGCGCAGGAGATGGGGCTCTACTTCTCGGCCTATCAGAGTTTTTTATGGAACGAGACGCTCTGCCGCTTCCTTTCGAAGCAGCCGGGAGAGTTCTTTCCCGTGCCGGTGAAGACCGGCGAACTCCTTCAGTACCGCATGCTCGACGAAGCGCTGCTTTCGCGCCTGCTTACCGAGCCGATGCACACGGCGGCGCCGGATATGCCGCAGCTTCCCCCGGATTTGGGAGACGTCTTCTCCTCCGTGCTCTTCGAACGGGGCGTCCGTCTCTCGAAGTTCAGGCTGAAAGAAGTCGAGCAGGCGTACTTCTCCTCCTTCCCGCGCGCCTGCGCCGTGATTCCGGAGAACATGACATGGAAAAGGGAAGAGGATGCCCTCTTCCCCGGAAAAACCGCGCTTCGCGTCGACTTCTTCCTCCCGCGCGGCAGTTACGCCACGATGATGCTCAAGAGCGCCGAAGAGGGAGGGGGTCAGGAGCCGCGAACATAGCGGTAGAAGATCCCTTTGACCGGCTTGGGAAGCGTTCTCGTCGAAAAGACGATCTTCTGTTCATCCACGCTGAGGACGGCAAGCGTCACCGGGAAGGGAAACTGCCCGATGTCGACGACGGGCTGAATCTTCGCCAGCTCTTTGCGGATGACGTCCGTCTGGTCGTCGTGGTTGATCTTGATCGCGGTATCCTTCAGCCAGATCTGCTTCCCCTGCCGGATTTCCAGTTTCGTGGACACCTCCGCAAGGATGTCGAGGGAGCCCGAGCGGTAGTTTCCGCGCGCGCTGACCATCCCCTTCTTCAGATCGACGGATATCCGCCTCCAGTCGCCTCCGGCGAAAGAGGTCAGGGCCGCGTTGATGTCCTTTTCGAGCGCGACGAGTTCCACATTGCTGCGGAGGACGTTTCCGACCTTGAGCGAATCCCGATCGCCCATCCGCCACTCCGACGGGCGGTTCAGCTCCAGGAAGGACGACTCGACCGCGATCTTCTCCACCCGGAACCCTCCGATGGAAGCCCCCTGTATGAAGATGGAAATGTTGCGTACGTTCCCGTCGTTGTCCGGCTGCTGGTCCATCCGGAGCTCCATCGATTCGGGGTCGGTCAGCGATACGAGCAGCGCAAGCAGCCGCTCCCCGTTATTCGCAGGCTCGAAGTGTCCGCGGAACTCCCGGGTGGGCTGTTCCCCCCAAGCGGAGAACGCCACGAAAAGAAAAACGAATACAAATACAATGGAAAAGGTTCTTTTTGTCATGTTTTTTCCTCCTCGAATAAAATATTTTCTATATTTTTTCTTGCTAAAGGAATAGTGTTGATAAAGTACCTCCTCTCTTTTTCGGAGGCTTTTGCTCTTGTCCTTATTAGGTTATACTAGCAGAAAACTACGACGTGCTCCATATCGATAATGAAATAAGGGAAGAATTCAAGAGAGACAGGCGTGCGTTCTCGTACTTGTAAATCCCGCGGCGGTGAAAACAGGTCCGGGAAAAAGGGCTGAAAGGATGGTGGATGGGCGTTGAAGAGCATACGGACGAAGATCATGACCTCTTTTATTGCCGCGACGATTGTGTTTATGACGATCATGGGAGTGACGCTCTACGCTCGCGTCGACGGCAAGGTGACCGACCTTACCGAAGATATGGCGCTGCAGATTTCGAGGGCGAGTTCCGTAGGCCTGTCGGAGTGGCTGGACAACATGGTCAATCTGACGGGCGCTTTCGCGGAGATGGACGTGGTTCGTTCTCTTGAGTGGAAGAATGTGGAGGCGTTTCTCGAAGGGCAGGTGACGAAACATCGGCGCCTTTTCGAGATGCTCTTCGTCGCGGGGCTCGACGGGCGTGTCCGCGGAACGGGCGGGACGGCGGCGGATATCTCGCAGAGGCCCTATTTTAAAGAGCTCATGCAGGGGCGGAAGCAGTATGTCGTCTCCGATCCGATGATCTCTCTGGTTACGGGAAACGTTGTGTTCGTGATCGCCCACGTCCTCCCAGGGGCGGATGGCAAACCCGCGGGTGTTTTTGTCGCGACGGTGCTCTTGCAGAACCTGCAGGAACTCGTCGACGCCGTGCGGGTGGGCGAGACCGGGTTCGGATGGATCGTCGACGGCGGGGGTATCGTCGCCGCGCACCGAGACAGGGAACATATAGGGAAGTTCGATGTGCGCCAGGACGCGGCGTACACGACGGTATGGAAGAGGATGTCCGCGAAAGAGACGGGGTTCGAACTGCACAAACGATTCGACGGAACTCCCGCGTACGTCTTCTTCGCTCCTATCGCCGGATCGCCCGGCTGGACGTTCGTCGTCACGGTGCTGGAACGGGAGATCAAGGCGACCGCGGTCGATCTCTCGTGGACCATTGCGATCATCGTGCTCTTCGTCATCGTTGCGTTCGCGATCATCTCTCTCCTCATAGGCAACTCCATCGCCCGTCCGGTGCAGACTGTCCAAAAGCTCGCCGAGAGGGCGAAGGGCGGCGATCTCACGATTCTCAGGAGCGATTTCAAAATATCGACGAAGGATGAGATCGGGCGCATGGCGGACGCGCTCGCCGATATGATCCATGTTCAGCGGGAAATGGTGCACGATTTGAAGGAGAAGGCGGTCAATCTTTCCGCGCTCTCCGAGGAGACGGCGGCCTCGACCGAAGAGGTGACGAGCACCGTCAGCGAGATGGCGGAGAGCAACGCGACGCTTGCTGAGAAGACGAGAGACGGACGAAAAGACACTGTCGAAGCCTCGATGGTGATGCTCGAAATGAGCAGTCTGATACAGATAGCGCAAAACCTTGCGACGAAGGCCGACAAGAACTCCGAGGAGATGGCTTCCGCCGCGCTCCAGGGAAGGGAGACCGTCGAGAGAACCATAACGCAGATGGAGTCGGTGAAGGAGGCGGTCTCGGAGACGGAGGCGTTCCTTGCGCAGCTGGATACGTTCTCGGCGCGTATCGGCGTCGTCGGCGAAACGATCACCGGAATCGCCGACCAGACGAATCTGCTCGCTCTGAACGCGGCGATCGAGGCCGCCCGCGCAGGCGAGGCGGGACGCGGCTTCGCCGTGGTGGCCGAAGAGGTTCGAAAGCTCGCCGAACAGTCCCAGAAGGGGGCGCGGGAGGTCTCCGAACTCGTGGCCAAAATCCTTGAGGGAACCCGCTCCGCAGTCTCCTCCATGCAGAAGAGTCAGGAAGGGGTGACCGAGGGAGTCGCAGTCGCGCACGACGCAGGCGATGCGCTTCAAAAAATCAAGGAGGCGATCGAAAGCTCCATCGAAGATGTGCGCAAGATCATCAAGACGACCGACGAGGAGGTCGCCAAGTCCGACAAGGTCATCGCGTTGATCAACGCCAGCGCGACCGTGATGGAGAGCACCGACGACAACGTGCAGAGCATGGCGGCCGCCATGGAGGAGACCGCCGCCGCGATGGAGAACGTAGCGACCAGCTCGCAGGAGGTCAGCGAGACCGCCGAGGATCTGCGTCGGATGTCGGAGCGTTTCAAGGTGGATGATGATGAGGCTGCCGGCGGAGCGCTCGTGCCGTTGAAATAAGTACGGAATAAAAAAGAGGGGGCTTGCGAGCCCCCTCTTTTTTATTCCGTCGTTTCCTCCCGGGCGCATCGTTGGACGGCGACCGTCCCCCAGCGGCCCGGGGTTTCTCCTGCGACGACGTCGCACGTGTGGATGATCGGTTTCTTCAGTGAAATCTCCAGGGCGATGTCGTCGAGCGTCTTGAAGACGACGCCCCTCTGCAAGCAGCGGTCCAGCAGATCCTCGAAGAGCGCGCTCCGCCCGCCTCCCTCCATCTCCGCGTGGATGGTGTGCACGTTCAGCCCCGGCTGAAGAAGCTCCATGTACCGGTCGTTGATCCGGTCCTCCGGGATTTCACCGAGCACTTCGTCGAGGGTGGGGAGCGTCGTGGGAATCTGGAGCGTCCTGAATGTGCGGCCTCCCATGCGAGGATGGAAGGGGTAGCCGCTTCCGCGGACGTCGCTGCAGTAGTCGAAGCCCAGTTCGTCCTGTATCGCCAGGCTCGACGGCGTGACCTGCCAGCCGGGCGCTGCGCAGCTTTTCGCCGTTCTCCTTGCGTACCGCTCGAAGAGCTCCATAGCCTTTAGGAATTCCCCGCGTATCTGCTCCTCGCTCATTTTCGGCAGGTTGTCGTGCCAGTGGACGTGGTCCCAGCAGTGAATGCCGCAGTCGTGTCCCTCCTCGACGGCCCTGATGAAGACGCTTGGCTCGCTTTCCACGATTTTCGGCGCCGGGAGCAGCGTGCCGTAGAGCAGGGTCCCCAACCCGTATGTCGATGCGGCCTTCGTCCGGCGCATCTTCTGTAAAAATCCTTTCTTGAAAATGCGCCGGATCGCCTTGCCCGAGTTGTCCGGGCCGAAGGAGAAGAAGAAGGAGGCGCGCAACTTCCTGGCGCGGAAGAGCTCCAGGAGGCGGGGGACGCCCTCGCGGTAGCCTTTCAGCGTGTCGACGTCCGTCTTGAGGACGAGCACCGTATCAACCACGCCTCTGCTCCTCTCCGGAATCAAGGTAGCTCGCCACGGTCATCGCCACGGCCTCGCGGAGCGCTACTCGCGGCTCCCAGCCGAGCGCCGCGCCGATTGCCCGGATAGAGGGCACGCGGTTCTTCATGTCGTCGTAGCCGTTGCCGTAGTATTGCTCGGCGGGCGTCACCGTCACCGTCGCCCTTTCCGCGGCCTCCCTGAAGGAGGGGATTTCCTTCATCACGTCGATGATGATGTGGGCCAACTCCTTGATCGAGGCGTTGTTCGCCGGGTTGCCGATGTTGAAGATCTTTCCGTTGCTCGCCTTCTCGTCGGCGAGTATGGCCATCAGCGCCGCGACGCCGTCGGAGATGTGCGTGAAGCTCCGCATCTGTTCTCCGCCGTTGACGAGGGTGATGCCCCGTCCGGAGAGCACGTCGTAGACCATCTGCGTGATGGAACGGGCGGTGCGCTCCTCGGCGTCCTTGAAGGTGTCGAGGCGAGGACCGATCCAGTTGAACGGGCGGAAGAGCGTGTAGCGGAGCCCCTTCTCCTGGCCGTAGGCCACGATGACCCTGTCCATCATCTGCTTGCCGCAGCTGTAGATCCAGCGCATCTTGCTGATCGGTCCGACGATGAGCGGGCTCTCTTCCTCGTCGAGGACGGTGTCGGTGCTCATGCCGTAGACCTCCGACGTCGAGGGGAAGATCACCTTTTTATCCGCGGCGACGCACATGCGGACGATCTTGAGATTCTGCTCGAAGTCGAGTTCGAAGGTCCACAGCGGTTTGCTGAGGTAGTAGGAGGGTTTTGCGA
>LVBO01000502.1 GCA_001604435.1 Synergistales bacterium Syner_01 | reverse complement strand
CCCTTGCAAGACTGGGGAATTCTACTTTGCAACTTTGGCCATTTCTATTATGCAACAAACAACGCACGAAAACTCATCTAATGTGTGATGAAGCAATTCGAGAAGCTATCGTTAATTGGTTGTACGACTTACTGCCTTATACCCCAGAAGAGAACAAGGAGTGTTGATCTGTCACTTGTGCTTGTTTCTGATCTTTTTTTGCAGGGCAGTGGACCTACGCTTAGTGACGACGTGTTCCTTATCTTGAGAATAAGCAACCTATAGCGGCCTTCAAATCTTTTTTCGGGCGAAAACTTTGGACATTTCCCAAACTCACCCCACCACCTCGCCCCTGATAAACGCATTATACACATTCTCGAACCAGTCGTCGTAATTCGCCGGTATCGGTCGCACGGCCTTCCACTCGAAGCTGCACCGCATCGCCTCGGCGTCCAGCGTCACTTCGCACACCCGGTCGGAAAACGCGCCGTCGTCCAGCTCGACGGGGATTCCTTGTTGCGCGCATTCGCTTACGTCGAGGCCGCCTGCCGAAGCGCCGGAGTCAAGCCCCTCCGCGCCGCGGACGAGGTAGGATCCCCGGCTTTTGCCTCCCTTCCGGATGTACTCGTCGATGGCGGAGAGGTAGGCGAGCTGGGTGAGCAGGATGTCGCGGTTGATGAAGGCGTCGGTCATCTGCCGGGCGTCGGCCGCGCCGGTTTCGCGTGCCATGGTTTCGAGGTCGCGGCGGCAGTCGTCGACGGCTTTGCCGACGAGGTGGGCGGGGCGGATCATCGCGCCCGCTTCGTCCATTCTGCGCTGGTAGCGTTCGCGGAGTACGCGCGGGTCGGCTGCATCGCTGCGGGCGGCGTTCTCGCGGAAGGTCTTCGCCAGAGCGAAGAGTTTGCGCAGCGCGGGTTCCGCCGCCTGCGCGAGGGCGTCCGGCGTTGGCGGTTCTTCGCGGTATTTGGCGGCGATGTACTGGGCGGCGCGCGTACTGCCTGTCTGGGTGGAGTTGAGGGCCGATCCTCCGGGGCGGTAGACGCCGAAGGTTCCGTTGACTTCGCCGACGGGGAAGAAGTGTTGCAGGTCGCTCTCCCACCAGATGTTCGCGGCGAGGCCGCCGTTGTTGTGCTGGGCGCAGACGTCGATCTCCAGCCGTTCGCTCTTCAGGTCGATGCCGTTGTCCAGGTAGAGCTTGTAGGCCAGGGGGTTCATCTTCAGCAGGCGGTGCAGCGGCGTGTCCAGCAGGGCGTGCGACTTTTCGAGGTAGTCGCGGGCGACGTCGTTCAGCAGCTCCGTGTGCAGGCCGTTTTCGTCGCCTCCTCTGGAGGGGTTGACGCGGAAGTCGAGGAAGACGCGACGCCCCTTGACGCGCGTCTCGGTGAAGACGGCGATGTCGACGATGGAGGAGCCCCCCTTGCCCAGCTTGCGCGGGTCGAACGGCCACTGGTAGCCTTTGAGGAAGGTGGCGTTGAGCATGCCGCCGGTGGTCTCGAAGTAGTCGTCGAGGAACTCGCGGGCGTCGCCGCCGTCCTTGTCGGTGGAGATATAGGTGGGGATCACCTGCTGGTAGGTGCCGGAGAGGTTCCAGCGGAACTTCGTGGAGGCGATGCCGTACTGCGACTCGGTGAGGTTGACACCCTTCGCCCCGGCCTCCAGCGCGACGCCGGTTGCGCAGGTCTGGCTCTGCGGGTAGACGGAGGAGCGGTAGATTCCGGACGGCCCCCCGACGGCGTAGACGATGTTGGTGCAGTTGAAGACGGTCAGGCCGAAGGTGGTTTCGTCGAAGTTCGCGGCGTCGATGGCGACGAGACCGACGGCGCGCTTGGGGTTGCCCTCGGTGAGAATTCCGACGACTCGGAAGCCGTCGAAGACGGGGATGCCCTTCTGCTCGACGCTCTTCTGAAGGTGCTCGGTCATCAGGCGGGAGGTTAGCGGGCCGCAGGAGGTGGCGCGCTGGCGCGGGTCGTGGTCGGTCTTGTAGCCGACGTACTCGCCGAAGGCGTTGTGGGGGAAGGGGACGCCGAGATTGACCAGCTTGTAGAAGCCGCGCGCGCTCATGGCGGCCTCGACGAGCGCGATGTCGCCGTGCATGGAGCCGCCGGAGAAGAGCGTTTCGGCCATGCTATGGACGGAGTCGGGCTCGCTCCCGGCGAGGGTGAGCTTGTAGTAGGTCTGCTTGTCCGAGCCGGTGTTGCGCGACGTTCCCATGTTCACGCCCTCGGTGACGACGGCGACGTCCTCCTGCCCCAGAGAAACGAGCGTGTCTGCGGCGTTGTACCCGGCGCACCCGGTGCCCACGACGACGGTGTTGAAGGTGTGGACGGGCAGGTCCAGCCCGGCGATGCGCATCGTGCCGCGTTCGTCCTCGCGGTCGGTTCGGACGGGCATGGCTAGAGCCTCCTGATGTGGAAGCCGCCGTCCACGTTGATCACCTGGCCGGTGGAGTAGTCGAACGCGCCGCCCGACAGGGCCGCCGCCGCCTCGCCGATGTCCTCCGGCAGGCCCCAGCGCGGCGTGGGGAGGCCGCCGTCCTCGAAGATGAATGTATCGTACTTGGCCTCGACGGCCTTCGTCATGTCGGTTTTGGTGATGCCGGGGCGTATTTCGAAGACGGGGATGTTGTGCGCGCCCAGTTCGGCGGCGAAGAGCGCCGTCACCATGGCGATTCCCGCCTTGGAGATGCAGTATTCGCCCCGGTTCGTGGAGGCCGTGTATGCCGATATCGAGCCGATGTTGATGATCCGGGGGGAGTAGTCGGGGAGCCCCTGCTTTTTGAGGCCGATCATCGCGTTGGCGAAGAGCTGGTTCATGAAGAAGGTCCCCTTCAGGTTGATGTCCATCAGGCGGTCGAAGCTCTCCTCCGTGGTTTCCAGGATGTTCAGGCGCGTCAGGGGGGCGACGCCCGCGTTGTTCACCAGCACGTCGATGCGTCCGTGCGTCTTCAGCACGAAGTCGAGGGCGGCCTGCCTGTCGGCGCTCCGCGAGATGTCGCACTTCACGTAGTCCGCGGGGACGCCGTGTTTTCTCAACTCGGCGAGCGCTTCCGCCGCCTTCTCCTCGCCGGAGGAGCTGCTCATCACCACCGCGTACCCCAGCTTCGCATGCTTCGCGAGCACGCCCAACCCGATGCCCCTTGACGATCCCGTTACCAGAATGACTTTCCGTGTCATGTCGCCTCGTCTCCTTTCGTTCCATTGCGGTTGTCCATGGACAACCGTGTTGAGTATAGCACTTTTTTACGGCCGGTGAATTTTCGGTAGTTTTTCTTCCTTGACAGATCGCGAACGCGCTTCTACAATACCCTCTGAAAAATGACCGTCGGTCAATTTATTGAACTAAGGTCATTTAAGAATTGTAAAGGACGTGTTTACATGCCTCGTTTGGCTCGGGAGAAAAAGGAAGCGATGGAGGAGATAACGAAGGACGCCATCTTTCAAGCGGCGTACGAAATTCTGATGGAGGGAAGCTGGCACGATCTCACGATGGAGCGTCTGGCGAAAAGAACCGGAATCGCGAAGGGGACGGTCTACAACTATTTCCGGAACAAGAGCGACGTGATCGGTTTCATCGTTCTGAAGACGTCGGCGTCGATGCGGAACGAGATTCTGAATCTCGATTGCGAAAAGGGCGATCCGAGAGATCTTCTGGCCGCGGTGCTCGACATCCTGATGAAGGACCTCTTCAGCAACAGGCTCGGCGTCTCGGCGGTCGGGAAAGCCCTTGAAGAGGGGGGGCGCCCCTTTCCCGCCGAAGACGACCCGTTCCGGGAGATCCGGGGGAGAATGCTCTTCGTTCTTGAGCGCGGCATCGAGGAAGGTGTATTCAAAAAGTGCGATCCCGTAGTGGCCGAGGAGGGAATACAGTCTCTGATCAGGGGCATGGCGCATAGAATAGGGAACGGTGAACTCGTGGGAATGGATGAAGCTCTCCCGGCGTTTCTGAACGATACGATTCTGGCGGGGCTCGCTTCCGTGCGAAAGGAGGAATGTTCCGAATGAAGATTACCTCCGTCTCCCTCAGGCGGCCTGTTACGGTGCTCATCTGCACGGCGGCGCTCGTCTTCTTCGGCGTGTCCTCGCTTACCAGCATGGGGGTGCAGCGCATTCCGGACATCGACTTTCCTATCGTCACGGTCAGCACCTCGATGAGCGGAGCGAGCGCGACGATCATGGACAACGACGTGGCCGACGTCATCGAAGAGAAGCTGAGCAGCATCTCCGGCGTCAAAAACATCTCTTCGAGCAGCTACCAGGGGATCAGCATGACGGCGGTGGAGTTCGAGCTGGAGAAGGACGTGGACGCGGCGGCGGCGGACGTCAGGGACAAGGTGAATCTGGCCGCTGCGGAGCTTCCCGACGAGGCGGAAACGCCCGTCGTCCAGAAGTTCTCCTCTTCCGACGAAGCCATCGTCACCATCGCCGTAGCGGGGAGCATGCCGTACCGCGAGAAAGCTGAGTACGCCGACAAGATTCTCAAGCCGCGCCTTGAATCGGTGGACGGCGTGGGCAATGTCTCGACGCCGGGACTGCGGAAGAGAGAGATGCGAATCTGGCTCGATCCGGCGAAGCTCAAGGCGCGGTCGCTCAGCGTCAACGACGTCTCCTCGGCGATAAAGAAACGGCATGTCGACCTTCCCTCCGGGAGCGTGAAGACGGAGCGAAACGAGTTTCAGCTTCGGCTGAACGCCGAATACGCTTCGGCGGAGGAGTTGCGGACTCTGCCGGTGCTGGTGAAGGAGGGCGCGACGGTGCGCCTCGGCGACGTCGCGCGGGTGGAGGACGGATTGGAGGAGCGCTCCGATGCGGCGACGTACAACGGCGAGGAGACGATCCTGCTCTCCATCGCGCGGCAGCGGGGGGCGAACGAGGTGACCGTGGCCGACGGCATCCTGAGGCGAATCGAAGAGATGCGGGGGAGTCTGCCGGAAGGCGTCCGGATCGAAATACTTTCCAACACGTCGGACTTCATCCGGCGTTCGATGAAGGGCGTCGGCAGCGACGTGCTGCTTGCCGTCGGCCTGTGCGCGCTGATCATGCTCTTTTTCCTCCAGACGCTCCGGGCGACGTTCGTGACGGTGGTCGCCATTCCGGTGTGCCTTCTTGGAAGCTTTCTCTTCCTGAAGGCGTTCGGCGTCACGGTCAACAACCTGAGCATGATGGGCATCTCGCTCTCCGTCGGCATGGTGGTGGACGCGACGACGGTGGTGCTGGAGAACATCCATCGCCGCATGGGGAAAAACGTGCGCACTTCGGAAGCGGCGGAGAAGGGGACGAACGAAGTCGCGTTCTCCGTCCTCGCGGGCGGGCTGACGACGATGGCGGTCTTCGCTCCCATCACGTTCATGGGGGGAATCATCGGGAAGTTCTTCTTTTCGTTCGGCATCGTCGTCGTCTGCACGATCGCGCTCTCCGTGCTGCTCTCCCTCACGCTGACGCCGTTCGTCGGCTCCCGGATCATGCGCGCGGAGGAATCGCGGTATGGGATGGCGCGCATGATCCGGGGCTTTCTGGACTCGCTCGAACAGGCGTACCGGAAGCTGCTGACGTTCGCGGTGCGCTTCCGTTGGATCACCATGTCGGCGGCCGCGGGGCTCGGTCGGAGCCGTTTTGGAAACACTTGAAAGAGCAGGGGGCAAATCATGAACGCGATACTCAAGAAGACACTGATGATCGGAGGCGCGGCGCTTCTCCTCGCGGTGTCCGTCCTCTCGGCCGAGGGGGGCGAAAGGCTCACTCTCGAGCGATCCGTGCGCCTCGCCCTCGAACGGAACCTCGACGTCCTCTCGGCGCGGACGGAGCGGGAGAAAACCGAAGGCGCCCTGATTTCGGCGCGGTCGGCGCTCTCCCCTTCTCTGACGCTTTCGGGTTCGTCCACCCGCAGAGAGGACAACGGAGCCGCTCCCGAAAGGGCGGACAGCGCCGCGATCACGCTTTCGCAGACGCTGTACGCGGGAGGAACGCTCCGCGCCGGGGAACGCCAGGCGGTCCTCGATTCGCGAAAGGCGGCCGAGGAGCTGGAATACGCGAAGGAGAGCGTGGCGCAGGCGGTCTGCGCCTCCTGGTACAACGTGCTCCAGACGGAGGCGGATCTGCGGACGGCGGAAGAGACGCTCGCCTACTATACGACCTCCTGGACGGACTTTCAAAAACGGGTGGAACTGGGGCTTTCCACAAGGCTGGAGCTCGCCCGGGCGGATCAGCAGCGCGTCAACGCCGAGGCGGAGTTCATCGGCGCGAAAAACGAGCTGGCGAAGGCGAAGGTCTCTCTGCTGACGCTGCTTCGAATCGATCCGACGACCGAAGTCGAGATCGACGGAACGCTGGAGACCGTCGCCGTCGAAGGCGACGCGAAGGGGTCGCTTGAAAAGGCGCTTTCGACGCGCCCGGACCTTCGGGCGCTCGTTTCGGAAGAGGAGGCCCGGAAAGAGGCCGTCGTCGTCGCGGCGGGAGGGATGAAGCCGACGATATCGCTGTCGGCGTCCTATCAGTTCAACGACAGCTCGTCGAGCCTCGCGGCGAACAACGTCGACGAGTGGACGGCCACGCTCTCGGTCGGCATCCCCGTGTACGACGGAGGGTATGCGAAGGGACGCGTGCGGAGCGCGAAAGCGTCGCAGGAGCAGGCGCTTCAGGCGGTGGAGAAAAAGAAGGACGCTCTCGGGGAGGAGACGCTCAACGCGTGGATGACCCTCGTCAGCTCGTTGGAAACGGCGGAAGCCGCGAAGAAGAACGTGGAGCTCGCCCGGGAAAGCCTTCGTCTGGCGGAGGTGGGCTACCGCGAGGGGGTCAATACGCAGCTCGACGTCCTTCAGGCCAGAACGTCGCTTACGGAAGCGCAGCGGAAGCTTTCCAGCGCGCTGAAAGAACACAATCTCGCATTCGTCGCCCTGCGCATGGCCGAAGGAGCGCTTGCGAGCGTTTTCGAAAACGATCGATAAAGGAGAATGCATCATGAGGAAAAACCGAA
>LVBO01000501.1 GCA_001604435.1 Synergistales bacterium Syner_01 | reverse complement strand
GAATATCAGTCTACGATGTGCCGGCACATTTTTTCGTCTACGATGTGCTGGCACTCAACAAATAAAAAAACGAAGAAACGGAGGCTTCGGTTTCTCGTTTTTTAGAATTTAGAAACCGACAGGAACGCCGAGGCGCCTGCTGTCTGCGCCGCCGTTCATTCGTTCGATTTCGTGGTCGATCAGAATACCCTGAGCTGTCCCAATGCCGCGCGGGCGCACCTGAATATCGTGTCCCAAGGCCCCCAACGCCTGCACAACCTCGCCCGCAACCCCTTCTTCCATGAGGAATTGCCCCGCCTGACCGCCACTTGCGAAATTAAAAACTCTTGCCTGTTCTATCGCCTCATCCATGGGCATGCCGAAATCAACTACATTCATGATAATCTGAGCAATAGTCGCGATAATACGCGTCGCGCCCGCAGCACCCAGAGTCATGAAAGGCTTGCCCTCGGGGTTCAGGACAACCGTCGGCGACATTGAGGAGAGCGGACGCTTGCCCGGCTCGGGAGCGTTGACGCTCGCTGGATCTTTGGCAAAGTCGTCCATCTCGTTGTTCAGCACGATGCCGTATTCGGGAACAACCACGCCAGAGCCGAAGAAGAAATTGACGGTGTTCGTCGAGGCAACGATGTTGCCCGCCACATCAACAACGGAGAAGGAGCTGGTAGAGTTGTGCGTATTATCTCCGCCACCAAGATAGACGCTCTTTTCGCCGATGTTGAAGGGCCACGGATCATCGTACGGAACCTCCGTCATAACAGCATCGGGCTTGATCTTCGAGGTCAAAAGCTTGGCGTACTCCTTGCTGACGAGACCAACAAGTGGGACTTTAACGAAAGCGGTATCCGCCATGTACTTTTGACGATCAGCAAAAATCAACTTCATCGCCTCGGCGAGATGATGAAGATATTCGGCGGAATTGTGTCTCCACTCGTAGACGGGGTAGCGCTCCATGATGTTCAGCAACTGGACGATGTGCGTGCCGCCACTGGACGCTGGAGGCGTGGAGTAGATCGAATAGCCGCGGTATGATCCCTTTATCGGCTCGTGGACGAGAACTTCGTATCCGCTCAGATCCTCCATGGTCATGTTTCCACCGGTTCTGTTGACGGCGACAACCACGGCCTCTCCGACGGGGCCCTTGTAGAAAGCGTCCGAGCCGTCCTTGGCGATCATACGAAATGCTTTGGCGAGCTCGGGCTGCTTGAGGATTGTTCCGGTCTCGGCGGGAAGCCCGTCGGGCATGAAGCGCGTTTCGAGATTGTACTTGGACAGCTTCTCATAGTTATCCGCAATGATGCCGGTTTGCATTCGATGGACCTCGAACCCCTCCTCGGCGAGGCGAATCGCTGGCTCCGCCACTTTTGCGAAGGACATCGTACCGTACCGCTCAAGGGCGGTAAAGATACCAAGGACAATTCCCGGGACCCCGACCGATTTTCCACCAGACAGAGAGTCTCTCGTCTGACGCGAATAGTCCGAAGCGAACATATCCTTCGTTGCGGAGGCTGGCGCCGTCTCGCGGTAGTCGAGAGCCACAACCTCTCCGGTCTCGGCGAAACGGATGGTCATGAATCCACCACCGCCGATGCCGGACGCATTCGGCTCCACTACGTTCAAGGCCAGCATGGTGGCGATCGCCGCGTCGATGGCGTTGCCTCCCTTCTCCATAATCTCGACTCCGGCCCGGGAAGCAAGTTCGTGGGCGGACGAGACCATACCTTTCTCCGCATAAACCTCGTGTACTTCAATGTCCGCGGCGAACGCTGTTCCAGCCGCAAAGGCCAAGGCAAAAAAAACCAGCGAAAAAATGTTCTTTCTCAAAATAAAACACCTCCAGAAAAAATTGGGTGTTCCATGTTCTGACGAACGTTTCGCTTCCTCGTGTATCCGAAAGTGGAAGGCAGCCGGAGTTCGACATCATACTCAAGGACGCCTTCACAAGGTATATCTCACCTCCGATTGAGCGAGACACGCGCTCGTTTATCAGAGCTTACTCTTTTTTAATGGAGTCAGATAAAAACCTACCCCATTCTCCTGAAGTTCCTCGAACGTCGGGATGTTCTCCAGGAGGACGCCCCGCTCCTCGTTGAGCAGTTCGAGGTTGTCGAGGAAGGAGATGATCGCCGCAGTGTGTCTGCCCACTCTGTACTCGATCTTCTGGTCGCCTTCGTACGGTATGTAGAGTCTGCCGAGAGCGGAGGCCCTTACGTAGGCCTTGTCCTCGCCGGTGAGCGCAAGCCGTTCGTCCGTTCTGCCGCGAAGACGCCCTTGCACAGGGTTTCCTGTTTCCATCAGCACGGGCATCGTTTCGGTATAATTCCCCCACTCGCGGTGCGTCAGCCCCCGAAGATTTTTTGGCGACGGTTCAAGGCGCATCATAATACCTGCGGCTTCCAGATCCATCGTCGTCATGGCGGCGAGTTCCATACTGCGCTCGTGCGCGACGATCGCGTTCACGACGGGGTACTCCGGAGACGCCTCGTGAAGGTCGAATGCGAGATCGACTTGCTCCTTGCGTATAAGCTCGGTAAGCGCGTATGCGACCTGTTCCGTGATGGAGCCGTCCGGAACTCCCGGGTAGCACCGGTTGAGGTTGCCGCGTTCCTTCCCCGGAAGCTGCTGCCCGAAGCC
>LVBO01000500.1 GCA_001604435.1 Synergistales bacterium Syner_01 | reverse complement strand
GTGGCGAAGCATTCGCTGATGCGCACGCTCTTTGTCGCCTGGCCCACGAGGCCGCCGATACCCGCCAATCCGGGGTGGTCGAAATCGCCCGAAATGAACACGTCTCCGCTTGCCCTGGAGCGCTGTATTTCGCCGTTTTGGCTAAGGCCGACGAGGCCGCCCAGGCGGTCTCCTCCGCCGACGTCGGCCGTGCTGGAGGAGTCGTGTACTGTTCCTCCGTCGAGGAGTCCGACGAGTCCGCCCGCGTATTGGGCTCCGTTGACGCTGCCGGCTGCAGCGACGTTCTTGACGGTCCCCCGGCAGACGCCTGCGAGGATGCCGACGTTCTCTCTTCCTTCGATGGTCGCGTTTTGGAAGGCGAGGTTTTCCACCAAGCCCGCGGTGTCGATCTGCGCGAAGAATCCGGCGTTGTCGAGGTCGCCGCCGGTGATCTTCAGATTCCGGATGGTGAAGCCTGCGCCGTCGAACTGTCCCCTGAACGGAACGAGCGTATCTTGTCCGCGCCCGATCGGTCTCCAGTTTTCGTAGCCGCCGAGGTCGAGGTCGTTTTTCAGCCGATACTTGCCGGAGGGGTTGTTCTCGATGGCCCAGAGCTGTCCTTCGAACTCGATCAGCTGCCAGTCGTCCTGCGTTGCGAGAGGGGGGACTCGGTCCGGCTCGTTTGCGGAGATAGGCCAAGAGAATGCGGGTAACGCCGCAAGAAGGAGCGCAAAGATCAAGAATCCGTGTACAACTCTCCGCGAGCGTCGCGGTCTTGAAGAAGGTTTGCAATTCAGCTTTATCATCGTTGTCACCTCCGGTTTTTCGTAGAGTGCAGTAGGTCGGTTTCTCGCAGGTCCAGTCTGGTACGAATGCATCGTATTCAACAATCGAAAGAACTGCTATGATGAAGCGGTGGAGAACAGCTTCAACTGTTTGTATTATTATATTCATATTTTTGCTTTGTCAAGACGCTGGTTCCGTCCGCTGTTCGCAGGAAACCGGTACAGACGTTTTTACGAGAAGAACGCCAGAAAATTTCTCTGCTCGAAGACCATAGAGTTCCAGGGAGTTCCTCTTCAGGTTGCCGCCTACGGATGGGAGTTGCAACCGTAGGCTTATTGATTGTATCGTTTCCTTTTTCTCAGCAATGAGGACGTAGATGAGGAAAACGTTTTCTGTTTCCCGCGCCTTTCATACATCACCGCTCCTCCCCCCTGTGCGGCGGATATGCTCAAGCAGGGCCTCGTTGGCGATCATGGACTGGATATCGACGGCGAAGGAGTAGGAGACCGGAAGATCGTCGAGTTCGTGTACAATGTGGTTTCACCGGCGTCGGGTATTCTTTCAAGCAAGAAAAAGCCCCTCCGGAGAGGGGCATCATGTTTCTATTTCAAGGACTCGGACAAGATCTTCAGAAATCTTGCCCATCCTCCTGTAGCCAACAAGAGGCCAAAACCGGCGATCACGAATATCAAGGATGCCACTATTCCCTGCAAAACCCCGTACCAAAATCCAGGGTTCTTGTGACTTCGAAGAAAGTCTTCCTCAAGACGGCGTTTTTGTTCTTCGAGCACCCGATCCACTTCCTGTTGCTTCTGTTCCACCTTTTACCATTCTTCAGCGAGCGCCTGGCGTTCTCCGGACATCGCCTCGTCGATGAACTGTTGCGCGAGCGACTGCGCGTGGTTCTTGTACAGAGCTATCTGTCTGTCCGAACGAGAAATCGCAAGGAACGGCTCCAAGTCTTTTTCCGGAACATGATCAAGTCCTTTTTCCTGCTTTATCTGTGCAATGACATCCAGCTTATGAGCCTTGTACAGCGAGTACGCTATTTGTCCAAAGATGTCCTCCTCGCTACTCACAAGCCTTTCGTAGATATCATTAAAACCTTTACGCCCCATGGCTTCCTTTTACTCCACCGACTGCCCTGTAGGCGGCACGAAACGCCCTGTCTATCTCTTCGGCAGTTTTTTCGGTGCAAATATGGGGTACCCGATCACTGGACACTGTCATCCTAGCTCCGGTTCTGACTCGCTCCGCAGCCGCCAGTACAGCATCCCTGCTAAAAAGGCGTCTTTTCAGCATGTTCATCCCCTCCCTTATCGCATATTCTACAGGGATCAGGGTTCGCCTTCAAGCAAAACATTGAAGTCGAGCCTTTGTAAAAATACCTGCGGGGCTTTTGATTCACCGGACTTCGCTCATCATCGATCCAGTCGTGCGCATGTCTTCCGGTATTCGGATCAAGAGAGGCGCACCCGTCGGCGTCGAAAAGCTACGCGTCCTTATATTTAAAAAACTCTTGACGCTCATAATAGCATACGGCCACCGGTCGTTCTTGAACAGGAGTCCGAGAAGAAGGCCGAGCCTATTGCCTGCAAGTGAAACCCCGGTAGGAGAAATTGCTATAAGAGTCTGCGAGGCAGCGCTCTCCGATATTCCGGGGATCGTGAGGGTGAACATTGCAACCGCAGGCTGATTGATGGCATTGTTTTCTTTTTTTCTCAGCAATGCGGACGTAGATGAGGAAAACGCTTTCCGTTACCCTTGCCTTTCATACACCACCGCTCCTCTGCGGCGGATATGATCAAGCAGGGCCTCGTTGGCGATCATGGAGTGGATCGCGACGTCGAAGGAGTAGGGGACCGGAAGGTCGTCGAGTTCGCGCACGATGTTGTAGAGGACTCGATCGGTCAGGTCCTCGCCTCCCTGGAGCGCAAGGTCGATGTCCGACCCGCTTCTATAGTTGCCTTTGGCTCGCGATCCGTAGAGTATGACGCGCTCGACTTCCGGATGGCGAGCGAAGACGGCGGCGATCATCGCTATGGTTTCTTCCGGGAGGCCGTACCCTTCGTTCATGACGTGCCCGTTTCTTTGAACCGCTCCATCGCGGCGCGGAAGCGTTTGAATTCGCCGAAGTAGCTCTCCAGGATTCTGGCGGACTTCGCCGTCGTTGACGAGGGCGTTCCGGAAGGCTTCGCGCGTGGTGTCCTTCGAGCCGTAGAGGTCCTGGACTCCCCTGCTTTCAAGGAAGTCCTTCAGCGTCTTCCATGCCAGTTCATGGGTGAATTCGAACGCCTGAATAAGTCCCTGCTCCTCAAGGCGGGAGAGCGGACGCGACGCGGCAAGCGCGTATGCTTCTTCAAGCTGGGAAAGCGCGCGAAGAAAGCTGTCGAATCGCTGTATCCACCGGATATCTTCCATCGGTGAAGCCCCTCCTCTTTTTAAACAACTCCCAACGCTCATAATAGCATACAGCCATCGGTCTTTCTTGAACAGGAGTCCGGGAAGAAGACCGAGCCGGTTTCCTGAGAGGCATCATGCTCTAATGGACGCTCTCTCTGCGGTGCGCTATGAAGCATGCTATAATGACGATGAAAGGGGGGGGACGACTATGCCGATGACCGTGGAACGGGAAAAGCTGGCGCAAAACATTCTGGCACTTACGGACGAGGAAGTTTCTGCGGTGGCTGCGTTTGTGCGCAATCTGCGTGAGGACGAGCCGCCATTGAGCGACGACGAACTGACACAGATGGCCGAGTCCGACGAAGACATCGCGGCGGGCCGTCTGACCCCTTGGAAAGAGGCAAGACGACGTCTTGAGGCGTTGCCGTGACGTGGGAGGTTGTTATCTCCAAAAGCACGGAGAAAACGCTTGCATCTTTACCCAAAACATTGCGGGAACGAATAATGGGGGCTATCGATCAACTGGTGGATGGTCCCTATGACTGCGGAGCCGACGTCAAGCCCTTGAAGGGACGACCTGAGTGGAGACTGAGAATCGGCGGATGGAGAGTCCTTTTTCGGGTTCGCGAAGAGTTAATACAAATTATTGTCGTTTCTCTGAGTCCCCGTGGCGACGCCTACAAGTAAAGCCCCCTACGGGGGCTTTTTTCATAACGCTGCTGGGTGTGGAGAAGACGAAGGATGCGCTCTTTTCGGAGCAGGAACCAGAGAAGATGGCTGAACCGGTTTACGGATAGGCGCTTTTTTGAAAGACGCTCGGCAGAGAAGCTTGTGAAAGTGTGCCGTAGGGTTCTGCTGCCGGAATAGGGGTATTGCCTATGAAAAAAGAACAGAAGGAATCATGTCGATATTCAAAAATAGAGCAACTCGCGGAAGTTTCGCTGCTTGAAGCGTTCTTCGTGTCCTTTTCGTACG
>LVBO01000499.1 GCA_001604435.1 Synergistales bacterium Syner_01 | reverse complement strand
CGCGGGAATACCGGGGTTGCTCGGCAAGCCGTACGAAGACAAGGATGGAAGGATGTATCTCCCGATGCTTCGCCAGCCGGTTCTGGTGTTCGCCGCGCCGAAGGAGAAGATGCGCCGAACGTACGAACGGGCTCTCGTGCAGGAGGTCGCCTTCTCCATCTACACGGAAGAGCTGTTTGTTACCTCGAACGACGAGGACAACAGGGCGGAAGTAATAAAAACGGCAAGCGCCGACCTCGATCTCGTGGGGCTTGCCCTTTTCGGCGATCGCAAGGCCGTCGATCATGTGGTCAAGGGGTTGAAACTCCACTCCTGACGCTCATTAGCACATGCGGGGGCGCGCTCGGGAGGATGTTTTCGGCCGAATGAATGGTATGGCGCCGCTGAGCATCGTAAGGGATCCGTCGAGAAAGTTGTTCCCGGTGGTATAATAATTCGCAAAAAATTTTCGGAGGAGGACGAATCCCATGCACCCGAAGAAGCTAGCGCTTCTCTGTCTGACCGCATTGCTGTTCCTGTGCTGCGTACTCTCCCCGCTGGAGCCGACGAAGGAGGTCGAGCCTATTGCCTGCAAGTAAAACACCGGTAGGAGAAATTGCTGTAAGCGTACGCGAAGCGACTCTCTCCGACATTCCGGGGATCGTGAGGGTGAACATTGCAACCTGGCGGGATGCGTACAAGGGGTTGATCCCTGACGGCATTCTGGACGGTCTGTCTCAGGAGGAGCGAGAGAAGGCGTTCTGCGCGCTTCTCTCTGAAGATGGCGTTTTTTCGTATATTGCGGAGGATGTGTCGGAGGGCGTCGCGGGGTTCATTGTTGCAGGTCCTGCAAGATCCCGGGAGTTCAATCATGAAGGCGAAGTCTACTCTTTGTATGTCGAGAAGGAATTTCAGAGAAGGGGGGTCGGCGCGCTTCTTCTCGGCGCCGCCTTGAACAAATTTAGGGAGAAGAACGTCGGGGCGGTCTGCCTTATGGTTCTGGAAGGAAGCCGCTTCAGGCGTTTCTATGAGAAGAACGCCGGAAAAATGCTCTGCTCGAAGAGCATAGAACTCCAAGGTGTTCCGCTTCAGGTTGTTGCCTACGGGTGGGAGTTGCAACCGCAGGCTGATTGATGGCATTTTTTTTCTCGGCAATGCGGATGTAGATGAGGAAAACGTTTTCCGTTGCCCGCGCCTCTCATACACCACCGCTCCTCTGCGGCGGATATGATCAAGCAGGGCCTCGTTGGCGATCATGGAGTGGATCGCGACGTCGAAGGAGTAGGGGACCGGAAGGTCGTCGAGTTCGCGCACGATGCTGTAGAGGACTCGATCGGTCAGGTCCTCGCCTCCCTGGAGCGCAAGGTCGATGTCCGACCCGCTCTTCCGGGAGGCCGTACCGTTCGTTCATGACGGGGCGGTTTCTTTGAAGCGCTCCATCGCGGCGCGGAAGCGTTTGAATTCGCCGAAGTAGCTCTCCAGGATTCTGGCGGAGATTCTGGAGGCCGTGGCTTCGTCGTAGGTGTGCGAAGTAAGGTTGCGGCTGACGATCATGTCCATCCAGACTTCGCCGTCGATAGGCACTTTCCAGCGCCTCGTCGGCAGATATGCAGCGTGCCATGCCCGTATCCATCTCACGTTCCCGGCGGGAGGCTTCTTTGATCCACATGCCTTCAATCTTTGGGCCCGTCATTCTCCACGGTTCCTCAACGGTCTTGAATCCCGAGAGTGGATTTCAGCCCTGCCTGGAGAATTTGGGAGAAGTTCAGCCCGGCTTTTTCGGCCAGCACGTTCAGCCAAAGCGGGACCGTGACATTTTTCTTTACGGAGCCGGACCGCTTTTCTTCCCGGAAGAGCGGCAGCCACACGTCGACCAGGCAGACGGCTTCGTTCTTTTTCGGGCGTAGTTTCGAAGTAGGAGAGGGAAGCGGGACTGGTTCTCCCAAGTCCTCGGTGGCGACGATCCATGCTCCGAGGGCGTCTCGTGCCATATGCAGCGCCTCCTCGTCCGTTTGAGCGCAGGAGATGCATCCCGGGAGGTCGGGGAAGGTTATTGTGATACCGTCTTCCGCATGGGAGAAGATTGCCGGATAGATCGCGGTTGTGCGTTCGCTTTTCATTATTTTCGCCCCCTTCTTTTTTAGCGTATTTCTTTGATCCCTGTTTGACGTCGTATAGCAGCAAGAGTATCTTTGGGAATATCCTTGCCGTATGGAATCGTGGTTCTCTGCTTCGTTTCAGGATGAAAGAAAACCATGTGGCTTCCTTTGCCTCTTCCTGTGCTGATCCAACCGGCTTCCAGTAGAATTTTGACTATTTCATCCCTACCGATTACCAGCACCCCCCTTTTGAATGATAAGTATATTTTATACTCCTTTCGTGAGACGTCAAGTATGATATATACGTACTTATATTTTATGCGTATAGAATGATCACTGCTCTCCCCCGTTACGAACGTAACGTCATCGTTACTCATCTGTTACATATTTCCGTAACAATCGTTACGCACGCCTCCTATACTGTGCGTGTCGGTCGGGGATGGTCCCCGGCACACCAAGACGAAAATTCAAGGAGGCTATTCGGTATGAAGAAATTCGCGGCAGTTCTGGCGGCATGTGCGGTCCTCTCCATTTCCGGCGCGGCGTTCGCGAACGCCCTTGTGATGAACGGTTCCACCACGGTGCTCCCCATCGCCCAGGCGGCGGCGGAGAAGTACATGGCGGCCAACAGCGGCGTGAAGATCAGCGTTTCCGGCGGCGGCAGCGGCAACGGCATCAAGGCGATCATCGACGGCACCACGGACATCGCCAACTCCTCGCGCTTCATCAAGACGGACGAAGTGAAGGCGGCGGTGGAGAAGGGAACGTACCCGGTGCCCTTCGCGGTGGCCATGGACGCGCTGCTTCCCATCGTGCACCCGGAGAACCCCGTGAGCGACCTGAGCATCGAGCAGCTTCGCGACATCTACGCCGGTAAGATCACCAACTGGAAAGACGTCGGCGGCGAAGACAAGGGAATCGCGGTTGTCGGCCGCGACACCAGCTCCGGCACCTACGAGACGTGGCAGGAGATCATCATGAAGAAGGAACGGGTTTCCCAGCGCGCGCTCGTCGTCGCCTCCTCCGGCGCCATGCTCACCACCGTTGCCAAGAACAAGTACGCGATCGGCTACGACGGCATCGGCTACATCAACAACACCGTGAAGCCCCTGATGGTCGGCGGCAAGAAGGGCTCGTCCGAGACGGCGCTCGACGGCACCTACCCCATCGCCCGCTTCCTCTACATGTTCACGAAGAGCTGGCCCACAGGCGAAATCATGAAGTTCATCAACTTCGTCCTGAGCGACGACGGTCAGAAGATAGTGGCCGAAACCGGATTCGTTCCCCTGAGAGTGCTGAAATAACATCGACGACTCATCCAGAGTTCCTCCAGCCTTACCCCTTCCCCTTTCGGGGAGGGGGCTTTTTTCCGGGCTCGCCGAGGGCGACGAATTCGACGAACGAAAGAGGTTTTTTCATGAAAGACAGGCTTCCGGGAATTGTAATCAAGGGAATATCGAGCGCGGGGATCTTCATCATGATCTTCATCC
>LVBO01000056.1:8446-17127 GCA_001604435.1 Synergistales bacterium Syner_01 | reverse complement strand
CGGATGGAGGAGCTTTTCCGCCGTTGCGATCGGCTCGCGTCGCAGTACGGAGTTGAGCTCCGCCTCCCCTCGCTCAGTCCGCGCAACAACAGGCGGTGCGATTTTATCGAAGAGGGGAGCGCGTTCGTCGCCGCCTCCGGGACGGTGCACCCCTGCTACTTCCTCTGGCACTCGTTCACCTGCCATGCCGACGGGCGCGTCCGCCCGGTCGACGCGCTCTCCTTCGGATCGGTGCACGAGACGCCGCTCTTGGATATATGGAACGGCCCGGAGTTCTCCGACTACCGCAGCGAAATAGGACGCTACGACTTCCCCCACTGCGGTAACTGCAGTCTGGCGCCGTGCGACTACATCGAGCGCCACGATTTCGAGCAGGATTGCCTTGGGAATTCCCTTACTTGCGGGTCATGTCCCTGGAGCGTCGGCGTGCTTCAGTGCCTCCGATAGACCGTAGACCGTTTGCGTTTCCCTTTTCAAAGGGCTTCGTCCGGGGCGGAGATCTTTCCGGAGGACGGAGCCTTTTGAATTCTTCGGCGCACGAGTTTTACTATACCCGGAATCTCGAAGAAGACGCTTCCGGCGAGCAACAGGTACGGAACGCCGAGAATGAGGGACGTCCACACCATCAGCGCAGGTCCTTCAAGAAAAAGGAGCGCGGGGGTCAACAGCAGGCAGACCGCGAGAACGGGATAGCGGAGACGGATCGCTCCGCGCCCCTGCTCTGAACGGGCAATGTCGGCTATCCGCAGAAACCAGAAGACGAAGAGAATGTCCGTCGCGCTGCAGAGCATGTTCGTCCACACTTCCAGCGAACCCAGAAAACCGGGGATGCCCTCCCATTGCGCAACCCACAGAAAAAAACGATCAAGAACGAGCATCAAGCGCCCCCTCCTTCCTCAGGTTTCTCCACAGCGAAAAGGCGACAAAGCCCATGGCTCCCTCCAGAACGAGATAGCATGTGTTCACGATCCGGAAATAGAAGAGGCAGATATACTCCCATTCCCAAAGGTTCAGCGAATGGCGGACGGCGGTTGAAAGCGCCGGGAGGAAGTAGGCTCCGTAAAGGAGCAGGCACACTGTTCCCCAGGCGACGAAGAGTGTGAGCGCGGTATCTTTCGGGAGTTTCCCTTTCAGAGCGTGCAACCGGTAGAACCGCCATGCGTACGCGATGAGTCCGCCGTCGAGCGCCAGCATAACGGTGCAGATGAACTGCCAGACCATGGAGGGAGAGTTATTCGCATGTTCGTGGAGGCGGGGAATCCAGTCGGCGATATCCCCAACCGCAAGCGTCGATACGATGAGGAAGAGAATCGCCTGCGCCGCACAAAAGGGAGCGAGCGGTTTTTTCTCGCCGCTTAAATCATCGCATGCCCAGCGAGCGCAGAAAAGACAGGTTTGCTGAACGAGCACCCAGAAAAGAACCATACCGTAGCTGAACGCACGATACATAACCGTACCTCCGCCGTTTGGCAATCAAAAGAACAGAAACGGAATACGACGCATACGTTAGAACATTGTGTATTCCCTGTCAACAGGGGCGGTGGATTATTCGCAGAGAGATGAGCCGACTTGGTTTTCAGCTTCCAGAAACGTCAGATTTTTTCTTTCCGCGCCGAGTTTAAGCGAAATAAGAAGACAACGCTGCTTCAACTGCGGAATGAGAGCGTCGATCATTTTTTCGCTGAAGCGGGACGTGGGGCCCGAAACGCTCAGGCATGCGACCGGCTGCAAAGAAGTGTCGAAAATCGGGGCTGCCACCGACGAGACGCCCTCTTCGCGTTCGGATACACTGAATGAATACCCCCTTTTTTTTACTTCAAGACTTTTTTGGTTTACCAGATCTTTGTCCAAGATGGTATTCGCGGTCAGCGGCTCTATATTTTCTAAAATTCGGTCTATCTCCTCTTTTTTCATAAAGGCGAGAAAACAACGCCCCGCAGCCCCTGCCCAGAGAGGGAAGCGATCGCCTAGTTTTGCCGAGCGCTTCAGATTGAACGAACTTTCGATCTGTTCATAACAGATCCGAAGGTCCCCTTCCCGGAGATAGAGGTTCACCGTCTCATTGAACATGCTTCTGAGTTCTTCCATATACGGCGTCGCAATCATCCGCAGGACGCCCGTTTTTTTGGCGATGGCGCCCAATAGAGAGCACTTGAAGCCGAGATGGTATCTCTTTGTCTTCGTGTCTCTTTCAAGGAACCCTTCCGTCTCCAAGGCTTTTATCAGTCGGGCGGCCGTGGGGAGCGGAAGATCGCGGTCCCGTGCTATTTCGGACAGAGTCATTGCGTTCTTCGTCCACGAGAAGGACGAAAGTATCGCCAAACCTTTTTTCAGTGCCGAGGCGCCGTCTTCCTTGATTTTTCGCTTTTCCTCCATCCCTATTTCGTCTCCTCGTTCATGCAATTCACGCATTGACATCCTGAGATGATCGTGTAAGATTATTATACCATAATATGAAAGCAACATCCATAATATGGAAGTTCTACATCGTTCTTATTTTTGCACATGGAGGCTTTGTCATGAAAAAATCCACAATGCTACGTCAGCTATTGCAGGAAAAAAAAGCGCTTCCGGCGCCGGGGGCTCACGACGTCATCTCCGCCAAGCTCATAGAGAAAGCGGGTTTCAAGGCGATTCAGGTGAGCGGGTTCGGTCTTGCGGCCACCTATCTGGGGCTTCCGGACATGGCATTCATCTCGTTTACGGAAGTTTTGAACTTCACCCGGAACATAGTGGACGCCGTGAACATTCCCGTCATGGCGGATGCGGATACAGGATACGGCAATGCCATAAACGCGATGCGCGTCGCGGAGCAGTTCATCAAAGCGGGGACGGCGGGGATGAATCTGGAGGATCAAGTCTTCCCGAAGCGTTGCGGCCATATCGAGGGGAAGACCGTCGTATCGACGGAGGAAATGGTGCTCAAGATCAAAGCTTGCGCGAAGGTGCGGGACGAACTGGACCCCGACTTCATCATCAACGCGCGCACCGACGCGATCGCTGTGGCCGGAGTCGACGAGGCTATTCGCAGAGGGAACGCCTATATCGAAGCCGGCGCCGATATGATCTTCGTGGAGGCGCCTCGAAGCGTAGAAGAGATCAAGAAGGCCGTGAAAGAAATCAAGGGACTCGTCAGCATCAATTTGTTCGACAACATCGAAGGCGGAAAGACGCCGCTTGTTCCGCTCGAAGAACTCGCCGCGATGGGTGTCGCTCGCGTGAGCATCCCGGTGGGAACGACGTTCGCAGCGGCCAGGGGCGTGCAGAACTATCTCGAAGCGATCAAGGGCGGGCGCCTGGCCCCGGAGAAAAAGGATCTCGTCTTCTCCTTCGACGAGTTCAAAGAGCTCGTCGGCGTGCCCGGTTTCCGCGAGCAGGAGAAACAGTACCTCCCCAAGTTCGTCGAATAAGTTCCTCTTGATGCGACGCTGTATTTGCCGCTCTCATAACGATGTCGAAAGGAGGTAGAAGTGCATGACGATGGTGTTGGGATTCTTCGGTTTTGGCGAAGTCGGGTATTTTATGTCCAAAGGGTTGAAAACGGCGGGATTCGGAAGAATCGTAGCGTTCGACAAAGCTCTGCTCGGCGAGGGCGCCGTCGCTGCGACGGTGCGCTCCAGAGCGGAGGATGCCGGTGTCGAATTGAAAACATCCCTGGAGGACATGTTGCGTGCGTCGGGCGCTGTGATTTCCGCCCTTCCGGCGAAATTCGCCCCTGCGGCGGCGGAAGAGGCTCTGCAACTCATGGCCGAGGCCGAATTCTACGTTGACGTCACTACGGCGAAGCCCGCCGAGAAGAAGCGCTTGGAGCGCCTTTTCGCCGAAAAAAATATAAAATTCGTTGATTGCGCAATGCTCGGTCCTCTGCCGATCTATGGACATTCCGTTCCCATTCTTTCCTCGGGTGCTGGAGCGCAAGATTGGGCGCATATGATGAACCCTTTCGGTATGAAGATCGACGTCACCGAGGGAGACGCCGGAACCGCTTCTTCTATAAAGCTCGTTCGCAGTGTTTTCATGAAGGGCTTGGAAGCCCTTTTGGTGGAGTCCTTTCTTTTCGCACGGAAGAGCGGGGCAGAGGATGTCGTCCTTGACTCCATCGCCGAAACGCTGAAGGTTCCGTTTCAGCAAACCGCTCAGCGTATGATCGCCGCCGATCTTGTCCATGCGGAACGCAGGGCGTTCGAAGTCGGGGAGTCTATCGAACTGATGAATGATCTTGGTGTAGAGCCCGTCATGGCGGAAGCGATCGTAAAACGTCTTTCGAAGTCCGCCGCTTTAGGAACAAGGGAAGAGCTTGGTGGAGTTCCTCCAAAAACTCTTCGGGACGTCTATGAAATATGGTTGAAGAAACAATATAGTTAAAAAGCAAGGAAAATTGACGATGAAAGGGAGTTCTTGTACATGTCCGTAGGCTTTCGTGTATTTCTTAAACGTCATCTTCCCCCCATGGAGCTCGTAGAGCGCTTCAAGAGCATTCCTGCGGCGAATATCGCCGACTGCATGGGGCGCCATAACGCCATGACTCCGCAGATTCGTCTTATAACGAAACCTCGGCGGGAGAATATGATCGGCGTCGCGCTGACCGTCAAAACGCGCTGTGGCGACAACCTTATGATCCACCAGGCTCTCGATATGGCCGGGGAAGGCGATATCCTCGTCGTCGCCAACGAGCAGGGGAGAGATCGCTCGCTCCTCGGCGAGATCATGTATCGTCAGGGAGAGCGGAAGAGAATCGCCGGGTTCGTTTTCGACGCGCCCATCCGCGATCGCTTGGAGATCTCCGAAGGCGGCGTCCCTCTCTACGCTACCGGGTTCACCCCCGGCGGACCGTACAAAGAAGGGCCCGGGGAAGTGAACGTTCCGATCTCCTGCGGAGGCGTTCATGTGAATCCCGGGGATATCGTCGTCGGCGACGCGGACGGCGTGATCGTAATCCCGAGAATGGATGCGGAGAGAGTGTTGGAAGATGTTTTGGTGTTTCAGCGGAACGACCGAAAAAAACTGCAGGCGGCTATCGACGGGACCGCCGACAGAAGCTGGGTAATGAAACAGCTTGAAGCGAAGAAGTGCGAGATAGTGGACGGGGTGTTTCAGTAAGCGCGTGCGGAGGGTATCATCGGGAGTTTTTCTTTGGTTGAGCCGACAAAAGGAGGCTATGAAATGAGAGTAATGAAATCAGCGGTGTTGGTGGCGATTTGCGCGGTACTTACGGCATCTCCGGTAATGGCCGCGGACGTGTTCGTCCGCATAGGAACGAGCAGCGTGGGCGGAGGATTCTACCTTATCGGGAACACGATCGCCCAGCTCGGAACTCAGGAACTCAAGGAAATCAATTTTACCGCCGTCACGGGAGGCTCCATCAAGAATTGTCTGAACCTCGGAACGAAAGAGGTCGAACTCGGCATGGTGCAGTCTTCCACGGTGAACGACGCATGGAACGGAACCGGTTCCTTCGAACAGCCCATTAAAACGTTGCGCTATGTTACCGCGATCTACCCCATGCCGGCGCACATTCTTGTCAACTTGGACGCCGGAATAAAGAGCATCGCCGATTTCAAGGGCAAGAGGGTTGACTACGGTTCGGTCGGTCAGGGGATCGAGGTCAACGTACGAGAGATGATGTCCGTGTACGGTCTGAAAGACGAAGACCTCAAGATAGAGCGTTTCGGTCGTTCCGAGGTAGCCGAGGCCCTCAAAGTGGGAGATTCTCAGGCTCATATCTGGACGACCAATGCTCCTAACGCCCAAGTTACGGATATGATCCGCTCCGGCAAGGTCGGACTTATCGGTATCGAGAAGGACAAGATCGCGGAAATCGTCGAGAAGTTCCCCCACTACGCCCCCTCGATCATCCCCGGAGGAGTGTATGAAGGGTATCCCGACCCCATTCCGGTAGTCGCCGCCGTCGGTTCTTTGCTTACTTACGAGGATATGCCCGACGAAGTGATCTACAAGATCACCAAAATGCTCCATAGCAATACGCAGTTCCTCAAGGAGAGACTGAACTATTTTAATGATTTCACCGTTGATTTCGCTCTCGCCGGCATGTCCGTTCCTCTTCATCCCGGGGCCAGGAAGTTTTACGTCGAAGCCGGTCTTATCCAGGAGTAGCGCGAACTCTCAAGGGAGGACGGGCGGCGTCGACACCCATCCTCCTTTTTTTGTCTTTCGATCACGGGGAGGTAAATAATGGATACCACCGTTTCCGCGACAACGGAAATAAAAAGCTCCAGCGGGAAAAAACGTGCATTCGGCGGGAGCCTGAAGCTGCTCGTCACCGTGCTTACCGTGGCGTTAGCGGTTTTTCAGCTGTATACGGCGTTTTTCGGTCTCTTTCCTTCGATGCAGCAACGCAGTCTCCACATGGCTTTCGTCATTCCTCTCATCTTTCTTCTCTACCCTATGTGGAAGTCGTCTCCGAAAGACCGTCCTTCGATGTTGGACTGGTTTTTAGCCGTCGCCGCCGCAGTATGCACCTTGTATATCTTTTTCATGTACGAAGATATTGCGAAAAGAGCCGGAATGTACAGGCAGTACGAACTCTATCTGGGCGTCGCCATGATCGTGCTCGTGTTCGAAGCGGCTCGTCGCGTGTTGGGCTATCCGCTTCCGATCTTCTGCTCGCTCTTCATCTTCTTTGCGTACTACGGTCGCTCCATGCCGGGGCCGTTTCGCCATTTCGGGCTCTCCATACCGCGCATCATCGAGGAGTTGTATCTCACCACGGATGGCCTGTTCGGCTTGGTGACCGGGGTCTCGGCCACGTATATTTATCTTTTCATTCTTTTCGGAGCGTTCCTCGGCTCGACCGGAACTTCGCAGTTCTTCAACGATCTTGCGATGGCTCTTACCGGGCATCTGAAAGGAGGTCCGGCCAAGATCGCGGTGGTTTCGAGCGCCTTTATGGGAACAATCAGCGGCAGTACGTCCGCTAACGTCGCCACAACCGGCGCTTTCACCATACCTTTGATGAAGAAGATAGGGTATCGGGCGCATTTCGCGGGAGCGGTGGAGGCGGCGGCTTCGACGGGTGGCCAGATCATGCCTCCGGTGCTGGGGGCGGCGGCTTTTATCATCGCGGATTCTCTGGGAGTTTCTTACCTCAAGGTGCTCAGCGCCGCAGTGGTTCCCGCGATTCTTTATTTCTGGGGGATATGGTGTTGCCTGAGCCTCGAGGCGGCGAAAATGGGCCTCCAGGGGCTCCCTAAAGAGTCGTTGCCCAAGTTGAAGGATGTGCTCTTCAAAAGCGGTTACAAGGCGATTCCGCTGGTGGGCATCATCTACTTTCTTGTTCGGGGGTACAATCCTCTCTATGCGGGATGCTGGGGAATCGTCCTTTCGGTGCTTTTAAGTTTCGTGAGAAAAGAAGATCGCCTCGATCTCAAATCCTTCGTCGCCACTCTTGAAGAGGGATCGAAGAGCGCGCTCTCCGTCGCCATCGCATGCGTCATCGTCGGCGTGGTCATCGGAATGATGGGGGCCACGGGCATCGCGCTCAAGGTGGGCGATGTGATTCTCGGTTTCACCAGGGGCAACTTATTGCTGACGCTTATTGCGACGATGCTTCTTTCCATGGTGCTCGGCATGGGCATGCCCACGACGGCGAGCTACGTCATGGCGAGCGCCGTCGCGGCTCCCGCGTTGATTCTTCTCGGCGGGAAGGCGATCGACGTGCATTTCTTCGTCTTCTTCTACGCCGTCCTTTCTTCCGTGACTCCTCCGGTCTGCGTCGGCGCCTATACCGCCGCCGGAATCGCCGGCTCCGATCCCAACAAAACCGCTTTCGCCTCGATCAAGCTTGCTCTGGCCGGATTCATCGTTCCTTTTGTTTTCATCTACTCTCCGGATATAATGCTGACAAATGTAACCAGCTGGCCAGTTACTCTGTTCGCGATTTTTACCGCGTGCGCCGGCGTTTACGGTTTGGCGATCGCTACGGAAGGATTTATCGTGCGCCCTGTTCCCCTTTGGGGAAGAGCTTTGGCGTTGATCGGAGCGATAAACCTCATCGTTCCGGGCATTCTCAGCGATACGGTGGGTTTTTCTCTTTTGAGCTTCGTAGCTTTCTACAATCTCAAAATACAAAAAGACGCCGCCTCGTCTGTTTCATGAAACGAGGACACGGACATGTCGACGGGATGCGGGCAGGCTGGAACGCTTGAATCGTGCGACGCTCTTGTGATGGTGATTTTGGATGCCGCTGCTTCGGGTCTCTCCATTGCGCTCGACGGACCTTCCGTGAACGCCTTCGAAGAGGAAATGCGGCACGCAGTGGAGGAAACCCTCTCCTCCCTGAAGATCGTCGGCGCGTCGGTCACTGTTTCGGAAAGAGGCGCTCTCGACTGCACGCTCCGGGCAAGAGTGGAGACGGCGGCCCGTAGAGCGCTCGCAGCGGGTGAAGGGATTGGTGATCGGTTATGAGGACGCATCGTCTTCGGCGTACGTCGCTCTACATCCCTGGGAACAACCCCGCGATGCTGATCAACGCCGCGGTGTACGGGGCAGACAGCGTCATTTTCGACCTCGAGGACGCCATTCCCGTCACCGAGAAGGATGCGGCCAGAATTCTCGTGAGAAACGCGTTGCACACGTTGTCCTACGGCGGCGCGGAGGTAACGGTTCGTGTGAATGCGCTCTCCACTCCTTTCGGCAGGGAGGACTTCGAAGAGATTGTTCCG
>LVBO01000056.1:0-8438 GCA_001604435.1 Synergistales bacterium Syner_01 | reverse complement strand
CGATCGCAAAAGCAAGTCCTCGCGTTGCGGCCTTGAACTTCGGCGCCGAAGACTACACGGCCGATCTCGGAGCGGAACGGACCAAAGAGGGGCGCGAGCTTGACGATGTGCGATCCAAGGTGGTGGCGGCGGCGCGTATTTCGGGCGTTCAAGCGCTCGACAGCGTTTTTTCAGATATCAACGACGCGGAGGGGCTGTTCGACGAAGCTCTTCGAGTGCGTCGCCTCGGCTTCGACGGGAAGTCGGTGATTCATCCGCGGCAGGTCGGCGTCGTTCATAGCGCGTTTACCCCTTCGGAGAGGGAGATCGACAATGCGGAGCGCGTGGTTCGGGCTCTTGAAGAGGCCGAGGCGTCCCGTTCAGGAGTGGCGGCGTTGAACGGGCGAATGATCGACGCTCCGGTGGCGGCGAAGGCCAGAAGAATTCTTGCTCTTGCTTGTGCAGCCGGTGTCCGTGGAGAAGGAGGGGAGCGGCGTTGATCAAGAACGGAGCGGGAAGAGAAGTCCCGGAATCTATTCCGGGAGTGGCGTATCTTCGTCCGTATACAGGAGACGTGCTCCGGGCCACGTGTACGAACGTTGCTCCCGTTACACCGCGAAGAGAAGCAAAGGTCCTCGCCTCCCTCGAGGAAGCGTTTCGTCGTTCCGAAGTCAGGGACGGCATGACGATTTCTTTCCATCATCACCTCCGCGACGGGGATCTGGTCGTCAACATGGCGCTTGACGTACTTGCGAACATGGGAATACGCGATCTGGTGCTGGCGCCTTCCGCCTTGTTCCCGGTGCACAAGGAGGTGTTGCGTCATGTGCGGAGCGGCGTCGTCCGGGCCATCCAGGGGAGCGTGAACGGTCCTGTAGGCAGAGCGGCGTCGGAAGGCCTCTTCGATCTCCCTGTGATTCTGCGTTCTCACGGCGGACGTGTTCGTGCGATGCAGACTGGAGAACTTCAGGTGGACATCGCGGTCATCGCCGCGCCGACCGCCGACAGTATGGGCAATATCAGCGGCGTTTTCGGGCCTTCCGCGTGCGGGTCTCTCGGGTACGCCTTCTCCGATGCGCAGTATGCGCGCCGTGTCATCGCGGTGACGGATACGCTGATCGAGTATCCGGCGGCCCCTTTTTCGATTCCCCAGACGCTGGTGGATTGGGTTGTGCCCGTGGAGCGCATCGGCGACCCCGGACGGATCGTTTCCGGCACGCTGCGGGTGACGAGAGATCCGTTGCGGCTTATCATCGCCGAACAGGCGGCCAGGGTTATCGAACAGAGCGGCGTGTTTGTGGACGGGTTTTCGATGCAGGCCGGCGCCGGAGGTATATCTCTGGCGGCTTCGGCGTTCATCCGGGAGCGAATGCGACGGGCCGGCATTCAGGGCGGCTTTATTTCGGGAGGGATAACCGAACAGAGCGTGGAGATGCTTGAAGAGGGACTCTTTCACACGCTGCTCGACGTGCAGTCTTTCGATGGAGCGGCGGTTGCGTCGCTTGCGCGGAATAGTTCGCATATGGAGATGAGCGCGTCGTTCTACGCCAATACGGCGGCGAAGGGGTGCGTCGTGGAGAGACTTGATACGGCTGTTCTCGGGGCCACTCAGGTGGACACGAATTTCAACGTTAATGTGAATACCGAATCGGACGGCGTGCTTCTTCACGGAATAGGGGGGCACATGGATACGGCCGCCGGGGCTCGGCTCACGGTGATCGTGACTCCGTTGCTCCGCGGACGGATGCCGATGGTCGTCGACAGAGCGATCACCGTCACGACCCCCGGAGATACTGTCGATGTGGTCGTGACGGAGCGCGGTGTCGCGGTCAACCCTCGGCGAAACGACCTTGTCGAGAATTTGAAGGGAAAAGGTATTCCCCTTGTCGATATACACGATCTAAAAAAACTTGCCGAGGAAATGACGGGCGTCCCTCGCCTTCCTCGATTCGGCGGGAAAATTATCGGCGTTGTCGAGTACCGTGACGGCAGTATCATCGATGTGATTTATCAACGGCGTTAACGCCAACATTTTAGGAGAATGATTCTTATTTTCACTGACTCCGTCGTTTCGGCGGAGTTTTTTTTTGTTTTTCATTGAAATATCGAAATCAAGCACTCTACAAAAGCAAAAAGTTGGTACAATTAGAGGTCGAGGGGGAGACGCCTCTCTGAAAAGCCGTGTTCTGAAAACCGCCGAAAGCGGATATGCATCTTTTGGTTTGCAACGGTCATTTTTTCTCGGGGAAGGAGGAGGATGAAAACTGCGAGGAAGGAGTTTTTCGAAGTCTTGGGAGGGCGTTTTTCTTTTCCGAGTTCATCGCTCCTGATCAGGGATGGTGAACAATGCCCGGGAGTGTCTGTCGGCGTCCGGTCTGTTTTCTGGACGAGGTTTTGATTCGATCTATATCACAGCACGAATGGATGGTGATGGGAATGAAAAAAACAAAACTTGCGTTGATCCTGCTCTTCCTGTTCCTGTGTGCCGGCTCCGCCTTTGGCCAGCCGAAAGCGCCGAGCGGCGAATATGTCCGGGGAGATGTTCTCGTTGTTCTCGAAGCGCCCGGCGGCGCCTCCGAAGTGGAGAGCCAGGCGAACAAGATCGCCGAGGCGACCTCCTCTCGGGTGATTCGCACCTATAGCGCGATCGCGGCCGCTACGGGGAAGAATATCGTTCAGCTCAAGGCGGACGACAAATCAGTGGACGACCTGCTCGCCGAAGTGCGCCAAATTCCCGGAGTGCTGGGCGCGACGCCGAACTTCATCGTTAAAATCCTCCGGACGCCGAATGATCCCGAGTTCTCTTCCTCCCAGGGTATGAAGCATATCGGCGCACCCGAAGCATGGACGGTATCCACCGGCAGCGAGGAGATCTATGTTGCGCTTCTCGATACGGGAATTCAGTATGACCATGAGGACTTGGCGGCCAACATGGGGCGCGACAAAGACGGCAACTTCGGAAGAAACCTGGTGAGCGTGCCGAACGCCGCGAATCCGATGGACGACAACGGCCACGGAACGCATCTTGCCGGCATTATCGGCGCGGCGGGAAACAACGAACTGGGCACGGCGGGGATAAACTGGACCGTCAAACTGCTGGCGGTCAAGGTTCTTGACGGAAACGGCGCCGCAAGTTACGGGCACGTCATCGCCGGCCTCGACTACGTGCTGGAGCAGAAAAGCAAAGGACTCAACATCCGGGTCGCGAATATGGCTTTTGGTGGATGGACTTCTCCGGTTGAAGAGCTCGGCGCCGATCCTCTGGCGATCGCCTGCAAGTCCCTCTCGGACGCGGGAGTCCTCCTCGTTGCCGCGGCAGGAAACGAAGGCCAGAACATAGCAAGCGCAGGCGGCGGATATAAAGGAAACACGATCTACCCCGCAGCTTTCGCGTTCCCCGAGATGGTGGCGGTCGCGGCGATTGCACAAAACGGAGCGCTCGCGAAGTTCTCCAATTTCGGTCCCTCCGTGGATATCGCCGCTCCGGGCTACGAGGTGAAGAGCACGGCTTTGGGAGGAGCGTACGCTTCTTTCAACGGTACGTCGGTTGCTTCCGCGCATGTCGCGGGCGCGGCCGCGCTTCTCGCGGCCGCATCGCCGGAGCTGACGGCGGAGCAGATAAAAACACGTCTTCTTGAGTATGCTGCGGGGCATCAGTCGCTCTCGGGCAAGGTGGCGTCGGGCGGTTCACTGAATATCGGCGCCGCGATAATGAACGAGAGAGGCTCGTTGAAAGTGCTTATCGAAGGTCCTGCATCGGCGCGTTGGAGCCTGAACGGAAAGGGAAGCTACCCGAGCGGCCGGCTTCTGACCGGTCTTCCCGCAGGAAATCATACGGTTTCCTTCTCGGACGCGGATCTCTGGAACAAACCTGCGAATATTGCAGTAACGGTAGCTTCCGATACCGAGGCCGAAGCGACCGGAAAATACCGCCAGCAGAACGCGTCCATTTGGGTCACCATCGAGGGACCCGAGGAGGCGCGCTGGAGCCTGAACAAGACTGGCGAGTACACAAGCGACCAGACCTTGGGGAAGGTCGCCGGCAAGCGAACCGTTTCCTTCTCCGAAGTCCCCGGATGGGACGCTCCCGCGGCCCAGTCCGTAACGGTTCCCAGAAATGCGCCGCTCGCCGTGTCCGGGGCCTACACCCGCCAGACCGGTTCCGTCGCCGTAACGTTCGAGGGACCGCCGGAAGCGCGTTGGAGCATCGACGGCCAGGGGTCCTATACGAGCGGGGAGACTGTGGAAAACGTTCCCGTGGGCGACCGTACGGTGAGCTTTGCAAAGATAAAGGATTGGGAAACGCCGCAAGATGTTCTTGTCCTCGTAGCAAAAGGCGCCTCGGTCGTTGCGGAAGGAAAGTATATCCATCAGGTCGGATCGATAAAAGTGACGCTTGAGGGGCCCGAAGAGGCCAGCTGGACCGTGAACGGAAAAGGGCTCTATACGAGCGGCGAGATAGCCTTGAACGTTCCGGTCGGCGAACACACCATAGCGTTCTCGGCCGTCCAGGATTGGGACCATCCTGCCGCCGTCTCTGTGACGGTGGTCCGCGACGAAACAGTGGAAGTCTCAAGGGCGTATTCCAAGCACCTCGGCTCGCTGTCCGTCGCCATCACGGGACCGTCCGACGCTCGCTGGAGTCTCGATGGAATCGAGGGATTCTTCGAAAGCGGCGCAGTCCGCGCGGGTCTCCCGGTCGGTCGGTATGCCGTCGTTTTCACGGACGTTGCAAACTGGTACTCTCCCGGGAAGATGAACGTTGCCGTTGTCAAAGACGAGGTTGCGCACGTTGAAGCGTCCTACGCCGAGCACAGAGGTTCCGTCGTCGTTGAAATCGACGGTCCCGCCGAAGCGCGTTGGAGCCTGGACGGCGAGGGGAGCTACGCGAGCGGCGAGAGCGCGAAAGACGTCGTTGTCGGGAAACATACGGTTTCTTTCTCCGAAATCACCGATTGGGACAAGCCCGCCGACATCACGGTGGAAATTGCCAAAGACGCGCAAGCGTCAGTAAAGGGAGCATACGTTCAGCACAAGGGCTCGTTGCAAGTCGCGATCGACGGCCCTGCGGGAGCGCGGTGGAAACTGAACGGCGAAGGCGCGTACAAGGATGGAGAGATCATAGAAGATCTCGTTGTCGGAGAATATTCCGTCTCTTTCATCGACCTTGCGGATTGGGACGAACCGGCGGAACAGACTGTCAAAGTCACGAAGAACGCCGTTGCAAAGCTCGACGTCGAGCTCGTTCAGCATAAGGGGGGCGTACAGGTCGTACTCTTCGGTCCTGAAGAAGCCCGGTGGAGCGTGGACGGCCAAGGGAGTTACACAAGCGGCGAGACAGTGAACGATCTAACCGTCGGGACGTACACACTCTCCTTCTCGCAGGTTGAGGGTTGGGACGCTCCCCAAGACCTCCAGGTCACCGTGGCGAAGGATACGCTCGCGAAAGCGGAGCCAAGGTATACGCGTCATCTCGGCTCCGTGACGGTGATGATCGACGGTCCGGCGGAAGCGCGCTGGAGCTTGGACGGCGAGGGAAATTACGAGAGCGGACAGTCCGTCGACAAAGTTGTGGTCGGCGAGCATACGGTTTCGTTCTCCGACATCGCCGACTGGGACACGCCTGCCGATCAGACGGTTTCCGTGACGAAAGACACCTTATCGACCATTTCCGGAAGCTACGAACAGCATAAAGGCTCCATAAAGATAACGATCAAAGGGCCTGAAGATGCGCGCTGGAGTCTGAACGGCGAAGGAAACTACGCGAACGAAGACGTCGTCGACGATCTCGTCGTCGGAGAATACGCGGTCACGTTTTCAAAGAGCCAAGGCTGGGACAGACCTCGCGAACAGAAGCTTGTCGTCGGGAAGAATGCGACTGCAACGTTCGAGGGGGTGTATACACAGCATGTTGGCGCTGTCGCCGTATATATCGAAGGCCCTTCGGAGGCATTCTGGAATATCACTGGAATCGAGGGAACCCATGCCAGCGGAGAGGCTGCGCAGGAACTTCCGGTGGGAGAATATACTGTAAGTTTCTCGGAAGCCGACGGATGGGAGAAACCGAATGACCAAACGGTCACTGTTTTTCGAAATGTGACGGCCATGGCGAGCGGTGCCTACACGCGTCACGTCGGCTCCGTTTCGACGGTCGTCGAGGGGCCGGAGAGCGCTTTGTGGAGCCTGAACGGCGAAGGGAGCTACGCGAGCGGCGAGGTCGTTCAGGGGCTGCCTACCGGCGAATATGTCGTTTCCTTCAGTGTTGTTGAAGGCTGGGAGAAGCCGGAGGATCGGAATGTCTCCGTCGCAAAAGACGGAATGACGGCGGTGTCCGGAGTCTACGCACAGCACACTGGTTCAGTGTCGGCAGTCATTGAAGGTCCGCAGAACGCACTCTGGAGTCTGAACGGCGAAGGCAGCTACGCAAGCGGCGAAGTTGCTCAAGGGCTTCCCGTAGGCGATTATGTCGTTGCCTTCGGCGGAGTCGAAGGCTGGGAAAAACCGGAGGATCAAAAGGTGCTCGTCGTAAAAGACGAGTTGACATCGGTCTCCGCAGTCTACACGCAGCAAAAAGGTTCCGTTTCCGCAGTCATCGAGGGGCCGGAGACAGCTTTGTGGAGTTTGAACGGCGAAGGGAGCTACGCGAGCGGCGAGGTCGTTCAGGGAGTGCCTGCCGGAGAGTACATCGTCTCCTTCAGTGAAATCGAAGGCTGGAACACCCCTGCCGACGTCGTCGTTTCAGTAACGAAGGACTCGCTTGTCTCCGTTACGGGAAGCTATGCGCAACCTGCAGAAGAGCCTGCAATTGAAGAACCTGCTGTTGAGGAACCGGCGACGCCCGAGGAACCCGTAGCGGCCGAGGAGCCGAAGGCTGAAGAGTCCGCGGCTGAAGAAGTGAAGGAAGAGTCTGTTCCCGAGGAGCCCGCGGCGGCCGAGGAACCGATAGTAGCGGAAGAGCCGAAAACTGAAGAGCCTGCGGAGAAGCCCGAAGAAGCGGTAACGGAAGCGGTGGCAGTACAGTCCGCAGTCGCTGAAGAGGCAGCGCAGGAAGTTGCCGCTGAGGTTGTGGAAGCTGTGACGGAGACGGTCGAAGAGATTCAGGAAGTTGTTTCCGAAGAACCAGTAGCAGCCGAAGAACCGAAGGCTGAAGAGCCTGTAGTTGAAGAAGTGAAGAAAGAGGCTGTTCCCGAGGAGCCCGTAGCGGCCGAGGAGCCGAAGGCTGAAGAGTCCGCGGCTGAAGAAGTGAAGGAAGAGTCTGTTCCCGAGGAACCTGTCGCGGCGGGGGAGCCGAAAGCTGAAGAGCCTGCGGAGAAAGCCGAAGAAGCGGTGACGGAAGCGGTGGCCGAGCAGTCCACAGTTGCCGAAGAGGCTGCGCGGGAAGTTGCTGCGGAGGTTGTGGAAGCAGTGAAGGAGACAGCCGAAGAAGTTCAGGAGGTTGTCGCCGGGGAACCGGTAGCTGCAGAAGAACCGAAGGCTGAAGAAGCTGCTGTCGAAGAAGTGAAGGAAGAGGTTGTTCCCGAGGAGCCTGTTGCTGTGGAGGAGGAGCCGAAGTCCGAAGAGCCGGCAGTCGAAGAACTGAAGGAAGAGCCCGCTGCCGAGGAGCCCGTAGCGGCCGAGGAACCGAAGGTCGAAGAGCCCGCGGCTGAAGAAGTGAAGGAAGAGGTTGCATCCGCGGAACCTGTCGCGGCGGAGGAGCCGAAAGCTGAAGAGCCTGCGGAGAAAGCCGAAGAAGCGGTGACGGAAGCGGTGGCCGAGCAGTCCGCAGTTGCCGAAGAGGCTGCGCGGGAAGTTGCTGCGGAGGTCGTGGAAGCAGTGAAGGAGACAGCCGAAGAAGTTCAGGAGGTTGTCACCGGAGAACCCGTAGCGGTTGAAGAACCGAAGTCCGAAGAAGCTGCGGTCGAAGAAGTGAAGGCTGAACCTGTTTCCGTGGAGCCTGTTGCTGTGGAGGAGCCAAAACCTGAAGAACCCGCTGCCGAAGCGGAGCAGGAAGCAGTAGTGGAAGAGGCGGCAAAAGAAGCGGCGGAGGTTCCGGGACCTGAGAGCCCTGCGGAGACCGTACAGCAGGACAAGCAAACGGAAAAGGCGGCAGGAGCAACAGCAGCTCCCTGCGACTGAGCTCCAGGACATTCGGAAAAAAAGAACCTGTATTGATTGCAACAAGAAGAGATTCATTGAAAAGCCTCCGTGTTTCCTGCGGAGGCTTTTTCGTACGAAAAAAATATAATAGTTGCAAAGTTAGGGCTTTGCCTGTAGACTGATATTGTTTGTTGAACTGTTCATCTAATAGAGTTCCAACATACTGTACCGATTTTCAGGAGGTGGAGCAATGTACGGGTATTGGGGTAAACTGCTTCGGGTCGACCTGACACATCGGACGCACGGAATCGAGGATATTCCCGAGGAGGTCTTCGATCTGCTGCTGGGCGGCTCTGCGCTAGGAGCCAAGATTCTGCTGGAGG